>JAQULA010000116.1 GCA_028718845.1 Candidatus Omnitrophota bacterium | reverse complement strand
GCCCTACGCGGTATTGGGCAATTCGGATGACGTCAAACCCGGGCAATGGGCGATTTCCATAGGTAATCCGTTCGGCTTCGCGGCTAAAAACCCCAAGCCGGCGGTAACGCTGGGGATCATCAGCACGGTGCACCGATCGTTACCGCATGCTTCCGGCAGAGACCGGGCATATTCCGATCTGATCCAAACCGACGCGGCGATCAATCCCGGCAACTCCGGAGGGCCATTGGTAACCATCAACGCAGAGGTGGTCGGCATCAATGCGGCGATTGTCGGTACCGGGGGCGGTTCATTGGGTATCGGTTTCGCCATCCCGGTCAATAACGCGAAAGCGATTCTTAACAAACTGCTTAAAGGCGAAGAAGTTCTTTCCGGATGGTTCGGTATCGCGGTTCAGGATCTCAACCAGGCCTTGGCCGACTACTTCCGGCTCAGAACTTCTCAGGGAGTATTAGTTATCTCCGTCATTCCGGATAGCCCGGCGGATAAATCCGGGATACAGCCGGAAGACGCGATCATAAAGTTTGATGAAGTAATCGTGCAAAATACGCTTGAGCTGTTACGTCTGCTCGGCAAAAAAAACACCGGAGATATCGTAAAAATAAAAATCATGCGCAATGGATTGCCGCGCACCTTAAAAGTCACGCTCGGCAAACAGCCGGACCGGGACAATGCCGCGGAGATCGGAGTGCGCAATGAATCACCGGCTTCCGAGGAATCGGCAGCACCCCCGGAGGTTACGGAGTTGAAATCCTGGCGCGGGCTGAGCGTCGCGGCAATCACCGCCGAAAATGCCGGTAATCTTAATTTGCCGGACGATAAAGGCGTGATTGTAACCGAAGTTTCCGCGGAAAGCGGCGCCGAACGGGCCGGGTGCAAGGTCAACGATATCATTACTCAGGTTAATACCATAATGATCGGGTCATTATCCGATTATATCCGGGCGGTAGCTAATGCCGACGGAAATGTGCTGATAAAAACAAATCGCGGCTATTTGATGATACCGGAGTGAATGCCGGCTCTTTTGACCGATAAATAGTCTTCAGGCTGATATGGATACAGAATTGGCTCAAGCAAAAAACTATGCTCTGCGCTTACTGAAGGTTCGGCCGCGGAGCCGGCGGGAATTGACGGAACGTCTCGGCCGAAAAAATTTTTCTCCGGAAATTATCGGCAGTGTGATCGGGTTATATGCGCAGGCCGGATATATTAACGATGAGCAGTTTGCCCGGCTCTGGGTGGCCAGCCGGATGCGTCAGCGTCCGCGCGCAAAACGGGTCATCCGTTATGAACTGCTGAAAAAAGGGATCAGCCGGGAAATTGCCGATCAGGCGCTCTCCGGTATCGATGATCTGGCCGAGCGGCAAACCGCGCAAACGCTCGCACAAAGAAAACTGGAAAAATTGGCCGGGCTTGCCGATCCGGTAAAGGTCCGGCGGTTAGCCGGGTATTTATCCCGGCGCGGATTTAACCCGGGATTAGTGATAAACATAGTCAACAAACTGATAAAACCATGTTAAACAGCAATCAAATTAGAAAAAAATTCCTGGAATTTTTTGCTTCAAAAGGGCATACCATTATCGACAGCGACTCTCTGGTTCCGCAGAACGATCCTTCGGTATTGTTCACCTCCGCGGGCATGAATCAGTTCAAGGAACAATTCATGGGAAAAATAACCGGATATCGCCGTGCGTCCAGCTGCCAGAAATGCCTGCGCACCGCCGATCTGGTCAATGTGGGCAAGAGCCCGACACATCATACTTTTTTCGAAATGCTGGGTAATTTTTCATTCGGCGATTATTTCAAGGCCGAAGCGATCCGCTGGGCCTGGGAATTCATCACCGGGGTTTTAAAACTGCCTCCGGAAAAGTTATGGATTTCGGTTCATACCAGTGATCAGGAAGCCTATGAAATATGGCTTAACACCGTGGGAATCCCAGCCGACCGCATCGTCCGGCTGGGTGACCGGGACAATTTCTGGCCGGCAAATGCCCCGACCGACGGCCCAAACGGGCCGTGCGGGCCGTGTTCGGAAATTTTTTATGACTGGGGCAAGGAATACGGCTGCCAAAAGCCGGAGTGTTCTCCGGCCTGCGATTGCAAGCGGTTTTCCGAAATTTGGAACCTGGTATTTACCCAGTACGACCGGCAGTCCGACGGCCGCCTGGCCGCGCTTCCCAGCAAAAATATCGACACCGGGATGGGACTGGAAAGAATTACCAGTGTTATGCAAAACGTGCGTGAAAATTATGCCACGGACCTGTTTATTCCGATACTGGAATCATTGAAGTCGGAATTGGCCAAGACGGGAATTGTACCGCCGGCAGCCTGGATGGCATCACCGGCCAAGGCGATCGCCGACCATATCCGGGCGGCGGTGGTATCCATCGGCGATGGGGTAATCCCTTCGAATGAGACTCGCGGCTACGTGATCCGCAAACTCATCCGGCGTTCGATCATTCATCTGAAAAATGTCGGGGGCGCGCATCCGCTGTGTTACAAACTGGTCTATACCATTGCCGAGACCCTGCAGGAGCCGTACCCGGATCTCAAGCGGCGGCATGAAACCATTGCCGGAATCATCAAAAAAGAAGAAGAAATGTTCTGGACTATCCTGCGTGAACGCGCTCCGCATAATGAAGCGGCGTTCAAGGCCTTAGCGGAAAACCCGGCTTCCCTGGGCGAGCAATTATATGATAGCCTGGTACGCAAAGCGGGTATTTCCGAAGCATCGGCCCTGGCTTTTGTCCAATATGATACCTACGGAGTCCCGTTGGAAATCAGCAAGGAAAACGCTCAAAAATTCGGGTTACGTGTTGACGACGACGAAGTTGAGAAAGCCATGGAATTACAGCGGTCGCAGTCGCGCAGTAAAAGCCAGCTTGCCGGTGAAATTTTTGCGAAGACAACCGGTCAGCTGGTACACGGTATGCGCACGTCGTTTATCGGATATGAACAGCTGGAATGCACCGCGACGGTCCAGGCCTTGCTTAAAGGCAATGAACTGGTCGGCAGCGGCGGGGCCGGAGAAGAAATCGATATTATTCTGGATACAACCCCGTTTTACGCCGAATCCGGCGGCCAGGCCGGCGACCGCGGCCTATTCAGCGGAGATGCCGGAGTGGAGGCCGAGGTTATCGATACGGTGAAGGTTGATGAAGTGATTATTCATCGCACCAAAATACTCCGGGGATCGATTACTAAAGGCATACGTCTGTACGGACGCGTCAACCCAGACCTGCGTTCGGCAACGGCACGCAATCATACGGCAACGCATCTTCTGCAATCCGCCTTACGCGCTATTCTCGGCGGGCACGTTGAGCAATCCGGGTCGGCGGTTTCCGAAGAGAAACTACGGTTTGATTTTTCGCATTTGTCCGCATTGCCGGCGCAAACCCTGCAATCGGTTGAACAAAAGGTTAATCAATGCATCTGGGCCAATACGCCCGTGCAAACCGCGGTAATGAATATTGACGAAGCAAAGGCCTGCGGGGCCTTGGCATTTTTCGGAGAGAAATACGGTTCGACGGTACGGGAATTGTCGATCGGCGATTACTCCCGGGAGTTCTGCGGCGGCACGCATGTCCGAGCAACCGGTGAAATCGGCCTGTTTAAGATCATCACGGAATATTCCGTAGCCCAGGGTATTCGCCGGATTGAAGCGGTTACCGGCGCAGCGGCCCTGGCCCTGGTACAGGAACGTGAACAACTCATCGCGCAAGCCAGCGAATTGCTCAAAACTTCGCCGGCCGCGCTGCTGGACACGATCAAAAAAAACGTTTCCCAGGTAAAAGACCAGGAAAAAGATCTGAAAAAACTGCGGGCAGGATCGGTCTCGTCGACCGCGGATACTGTTCTGGAACAAAGCCGCGATATCGGGGGAGTGTTCGTGGCTGTCGCCGATATGCGCGATTATTCTATGGAAGAATTACGGGCATTAAGCGACGCGATCCGCGGCAAAAAAGACCCGGTTGTTTGTGTTCTGGCGGCAACCGCCGCGCCTAAGCCGCTGCTGATTGTCAGTCTCAGCGCATCGCTGGTGCGCCGGGGCGTGGACGCGGTGAAAATTATCCGGGAAATAGCGGCCCTGGCCGGCGGCAGCGGCGGAGGCAGGAAAGAATTGGCGCAGGCCGGCGCTAAAGACGCAACTGCGCTGCTTCAGGCCCTGGAACAGACGATGACTGTAGTCGAAAAATTTTTAAAGAACTGAGGGACACATGAAAGTAGTAAAATTTTCGGGACAAACACTGGAGAAGATTTACCGCCGTCTGGACCAGCGCAAAATCCGGGTTAAAACAACGGTCGAACGGATAATTCAGGAGGTATCGGTCCGCGGGGATGAAGCGCTGGTTAAGTATACGAAAAAATTCGATAATGTCGATATCCCGACCCGGCTGATCCGGGTCAGCGAGGCCGAAACCAATGCCGCGTTTCAGAACATTGACGCGGAATTTATTTCCAGCCTCAAAATAGCCTTAAACAATGTAACGAATTTTTATAAAAAACAGCTGAAAAAGTCCTGGAAAATCCGGGGTGAAGACGGGATCACTCTGGGGGAAATCTTTCGCCCGCTCGAACGCGTCGGGGTTTACGTGCCCAGCGGCACCGCTCCGCTGGTTTCTTCGGTGTATATGAGTGTTCTTCCGGCAAAAATTGCCGGAGTTAATGAGGTTTACGTAGCCACGCCGCCGGCTGCCAACGGAGAGGTAAATCCGTATATCCTGGTCGTAGCCAACCTGTTAAAAGTAAACGCGGTGTATAAGCTCGGCGGAGCCCAGGCGATCGCCGCAATGGCCTTCGGCACAAAAACCGTTCCGAAAGTAGACAAAATCGTCGGGCCGGGCAATGATTATGTCACCGAGGCGAAGCGCCAGGTGTTCGGTTATTGCGATATCGATATGCTGGCCGGGCCGAGTGAAGTGGTTATTATCGCCAATAATTCCGCCAATCCGGCGCACGTCATTGCCGATTTGCATGCCCAGGCCGAACACCGTAACGGGATCGCGATACTGATCACTTCGTCGAAAAAACTGGCAAACTGCGTACGCAAGGAAGTTGCCCAGGGATACGTGATCCTGGTGAAAAATATCGATGAGGCTGTGGATGTTTCCAATAAAATCGCTCCGGAGCACCTGGAACTGATGCTCAAACAGCCCAATAAGGTGCTGAAAAAGATCAAACATGCCGGCGCGGTTTTTATCGGGCCGTATTCACCGGTTGTGGTCGGAGATTATATTTCCGGCCCCAGTCATGTGCTGCCGACATCGGGTACCGCCCGGTTCTTTTCGGGCTTAGGTGTTAACGATTTCATAAAAAGCACCCATGTCATCGGCTATTCCAAAAAAGCCCTGGAAAAGGTCGCCCCGGCAATTGAAAAAATAGCTTCGCTGGAAGGAATGAAACGGCATATTCAATCATTAAAATCACGCTTTGAATAAGGAGTAGGCTATGACCACACAAAGGAACGCGCTTATAAAAAGGACCACGAATGAAGTGGCGATTCAGGGATCACTCGGCATTGACGGTTCCGGTAACGCGGCCGTTTCCACCGGATTCGAGCCATTGGACCATTTATTGACCCTGTTCGCCTTCCACGGCTTTTTTGACCTGACCATCGACGCCAAAGGGGACTTGCCGCATCATATCATTGAAGACCTCGGCATTGCCCTGGGCAAGGCGTTCAAACAGGCCCTGGGAGAGAAAGAAGGGATCTCACGCTACGGCTGTTTTACCGTGGTCATGGACAAGGTAGCGGTGGAAGTCGCGGTGGATATCAGCGGCCGGCCTTGCCTGACCGGAAAAATAAT
>JAQULA010000115.1 GCA_028718845.1 Candidatus Omnitrophota bacterium | reverse complement strand
GGAAATGCTTGAAGCCACATCCGACACGGATGTTTTGTCCGCGCCGCGGGTGGTGGTCATGAATGAAAAAGAGGCCAGTATTCTGGTCGGCAGCAGCGAACCGTATCTGATTCAGACCAAGGATACGGATACCGGGCTGATCACTACGGAAACCAAGTTTATGGATGTGGGGATCAAATTGATCGTTACCCCGAAAATCGCCGAAAACGGGTTCGTAATTATGGAAATACATCCGGAAGTCAGCTCAGCGCGGCGTGTCGCCGAGGTGGAAAATGCCTTGGCCGTGGATACGACCCAGGCCGACACAACCTTGATGGTCAAAGACGGCGATGTGGTCATCCTTGGCGGTTTGATCAAAGATTCCGTCAAAACTACGGTTAATAAGGTTCCGATATTGGGAGATATCCCGATCCTGGGATTATTCTTTCGCAATGACGGAAAAGAAAAAGTAAAGCAGGAGCTGGTGGTGTTCATCTCCCCGCACTTGATGGAACCGGGAAAAGAAAATGAGATCATGAACGCCGAGGCCCAAAGGATTGAGGAGATTACCAAGCGGAGCATGAGGCTGCAGCAGCATATCAATCAAACCAGTTTTAGTGACAACGACTTTGAACAGGAGTAAAATAATTCTCAGTGAAAGAGCCTATTCCTCAATCACAGGTATCGATACGGGATTATTTATTTATTCTTTTCCATCGCAAGAAATATTTTCTTGTTCCTTTCTTTATTGTCTTTTTTACCGCTTCGATCGGTAGTTTTCTTTTGCCGAAATACTATTCCTCATCGGTGCTGATCCTGGTGCAGGAAACCAAAACGATTAATCCTCTGGCCGAACGGCTTTCGTATATGGGGGCGCCGTCGGAAAGTCTGGCCGAACAGCTGAAAACCCTCATCCAGAAAATTCTCAATTATCCTCAGTTAGTCATGGTCATTGAAGATGTCGGGCTCAAACAAAGGGCCAAAAATATGATGGAAATGGAGCAAATGGTCAGAACGATCATGCGGCATACCGATGTCCGGCTGCGCTCGGCCGAGGTGTTTGAGGTGGCTTATGAAGATAAAGACCCGAAAATGGCCCAGCGGTTGGTGAACACTATGGTCAAAACCTTTGTCAACTATAATGCCCAAAAAAAAGAAGATCTGGCGATGGTCGGTGTGAAATTCGCCGAGTCTCAGGCGGAAATATACCGGAAAAAACTCGAAGAGACGGAACAGAGTTTTTACGAATTCAAGAAAAAATTCCCCCTGCAATCATCGAGCCGGGAATTGGATATCAATGTTTCTTTGCTGATTAATGCCCAGACTTCCTTAACCAGCACGGATCTTGAATTAAAAAAAGCCGAGCAGGAATTGAGCCGGGTAAAAAATCAATTAGGCGGAAAAGAGCCGATATTTCTAACCAGTGAGGAATTGCTGGCGGCCAATCCGGTTATAGAGTCCTTAACTCAAAACATCAAATCCTATCAAATGCAATTATATAACTTGTTGGAAACCGAACCCTCTTCCTCGAAAATCCCGGAGTATGAGCGGATGATGGAGGAGTATCGCAGAAAATTGATGGAAGAAACCGAAAAAGTGATGGACAGTCAATCATTACAAACGGATCCGTTTATTTATCGGAATACCGAACAGAATTATAAAGAGATCAAGGTGCAAATAATGCTGTTGCGTGAACAGCGGACCCAGCTTCAGCAGCTGGTCGATTATTACGAAAAACGTTTGGCCGCGCTTCCGGAGCAGGACCGTGAATATGCCCGCTTAAGCCGTGACAGCAAGGTTAACAGTAATATCTATGAGATGCTGCGGATGAAGGTGGAAGAAAACCGTTTGGACGCGGTTGAGGTGCAGCAAAAAGGCACGCAATACGAGATCATCGAAGAAGGGCGGCTGCCGTTGAAGCCGTCGAAACCGCAGAAACTTGTTATCGCGATCGTGGCCCTGATTTTGGGTGTACTGACCGGGATGGGCTGCGTTTTTCTGGTCGAATTCAGCGATCACTCTTTCCGTAATGTCGAAGATGCCCGCAAGTTTCTCGATGTCCCGGTTATCGGATCGACATTGAAAATGGTGACGGGCGCGGAGTTTGCCGAGCTCCGGCGCAAACAGCGTCTGGCCGCGGCAGTGGTTGTGCTGCTGGTAATGCTGTTTATCATCATTGCTTCGGTGAGTTCGTGCATCCAGGATAAAAAATTAACCGAGCGGATCATCCGCGAACAGATAGAAAGTCAGCCGTGACCATATGTTTAACGTCATAGTTCCCGATAAGACCGATGAATCCGGTATCGACCCCCGGGTCGTAACGTATTATTCGCCGGGTGGGGCGGCCGCGGAACAATACCGCAAGATCAGCACGTATGTCGGCGCTTTAAACGGGGGCCGTTTTTGCCGCTCTCTGATGATCACCAGTGCCAATTCGAAAGAAGGTAAAAGTATCAGCAGTGTCAATCTGGCGATGACTCTGGCCGAAGATAAGGAAAAAAGCGTTATTGTCATCGATGCCGATTTTCGTTCTCCGGCGATCGGAAAATTATTGAATGTCGCGTCCGAAAAAGGGTTGAGTAATTATCTGAACGGGGAAATCCGTCTTGACGAGGCCCTGGCCCCGACAGTTGTCAATAACCTGATGGTATTACCCGCGGGGGAAATTCCGGAAAAACCGGCGGAACTGTTCGCCTCGCTTAAAATGAAGGAACTGATTTCCGACCTGGAAAAACATTTTAATTATATTCTGCTCGATGCCCCCTCGGTGATCCCGTTTGCCGATGCGCGCAGTATTGCGCCGTGCGTCGACGGGGTGCTGCTGGTAGTACAGGCCGGCCGGACGCGCCGGGAGGTAGTGTGGCGGGCGCAGGAACATTTGAGCAGTGTCCGGGCGAAACTGCTGGGAGTAATCATTGCGCAGGTGGAATACTATATCCCGGAATATATACATCAGCATTTATAATGTTTTCTATATTCTGAGTCCAAACGCGTCATTCTGGCAGGAAAACAATCGAACATGAATGTTGCCCGGAGAGTAGCTTACAATACGATCGCCCTTGCCAGTTCCCACATTGTTATTAAAATCAGTAATTTTGTTTTTACTATTTTCCTGGCAAGGTTTATCGGCGCGCAGGATTTCGGAAAATATTCGTTTATTGCCGTCCTGTATGCGATGTTGAGCCTGTTTGCCAATTTCGGACTGGATACGCTGATCATCCGGGATATCGCCAGGGATAAGTCGCATGCGGCTTTGTATCTATGGAACTCGGTGGCCATAAAGCTGGTTGTTTCTTTTCTGATTATTCTTTTCGTCGGCGGGATGTTCGGGTTTACTTCGCTGCTGAACGATCCGACCAAGAGAGCCTGTCTGGTTATCGCCTGTCTGATCATGGCGTTCAACTGCCCGACCCAGACATTCTGGGCATACACCGATGCCTTTGAACGGATGGGCTACCATGCCGGCCTTAATGTTTTTTATAATATCATGAGAATGGCAGCCGGTTTGTTGATCGTCTACCGCGGGCATGGATTAGTAAGTTTATTTTTGGGGTTGCTGTCGGTTGAGGTGGTTACGTTTCTGCTGACGGTCACGGTCGTAAAAAATACGGTGGGATTACCTCCGGCGCAAATGCGGGGCCCGGTGATTAAGAAATTGATTTCCGATACCTGGCCGTTCGCGCTCATCGGGGTGCTCGGTTTGGTGTACTTCCGGGTCGATGTGCTGATCCTTTCGGCATTGCGGGGGGATGAGCCGGTGGGCTGGTACAGTGCCGCGTATGCGATCCTTGTCGGGATAATGTTTGTCCCGGACAGTCTGGTGTCGGCGCTTTTTCCGGTATTGTCACGCTATTTCGAAAGCTCGGAAAAAAGTCTGAAGCTTGCCTACCAGAAATCGGTAAAATATCTTTTTATCCTCGGCCTGCCTCTGGCCGCGGGCATAATCATGTGTGCCGAGAGGGTAATTGTACTGCTTTACGGCAAGGCCTATTTGTCTTCCGTTCCGGCCCTGCAGTTTCTCGGCGCCGCCGTGCTGCTGGTTTTTATCAATGCCCCGCTGGGAAGGATTCTCTTTTCGATGAACAAACAGAGGACCGTATTATTTTTTTCCCTGGTAACGGTGACGGCGAATATCGTTTTAAATGTTGTCTTGATCCCGAAATTGAGTTATATCGGCTGCAGTATTACGACCGTGATTTCCGAACTGCTGAGCGCGCTGATCTTTTTCTCTCTGTTGGCGCGACTGGCCTATGTTATTGACGTTGTCGCGGTTGTTGCCAAGCCGGTCATTGCCTGTACGGCAATGATACTGTTCATGGTTGTTTTTCGAGCGCTTAATTTATTTTTATTGTCCGCCGGTGCGGCCCTCGTATATGGGTCGGCCTTATACGCGGTCGGGGTGCTTGATGCCGATGACGAGTATTTATTCAAAAGGATTTTTCAGCGGGCCGAATGAAAAGGTGCGTCATGGACGTTTCCGTGATTATCGTTAATTATAATACGAAGGAATTTTTGAAGAACTGCCTCGCTTCGTGTTATGGAACGATAAAGGACCTGCAATTTGAGATCTTTGTCGTAGATAATGCCTCTTCGGACGGAAGCGCGCTGATGGTTGAGCGTGATTTCCCGGAAGTTAAACTCATTAAAAACACGGAGAATGCCGGGTTTGCCAAGGCCAATAACCAGGCGATCGCCCGTTCGGCCGGGAAGTATGTCCTGCTGCTGAACCCGGATATCGTGGTTTATGACCGGGCGATTACAAACATGGCCGAATTCCTGCAGCGGGAACCCCGGGCTTCGGCGGTGGGCGCGCAATTACTCAATCCCGACGGAACTGTCCAGGTCAGCGGTTATTACTGTAAATTCCCGACCGTTCTGCAGGTGTTGCTTTTTTATACCGCGCTGCGCAATCTTGCGTTTAGGATTACATGGCTGCGCCATGCGTTTTGGCAGCAAATGAATACGGATGACGTGTGCGAAGTCGATCAGCCTCCGGGTGCGTGTTTAATGGTCAAAAAAACGGTTATCGGGCAGGTTGGGGTGCTGGATGAGGCGTTTCCGATCTTTTTTAATGATGTCGATTGGTGCTATCGGATCAGGCAGAGCGGAGGTAAAATATATTATCTGCCGCAGGCCAGAATGCTCCATTATGGCGGGCAGAGTTTTATTTCCGAAGATGTCGGCAAAAAAATTCAATGGAGTTTGACCAGCTATCGCGGCTTGGAGCGGGTTTTTATCAAGACCGGGCGTCCGCTGCAGGCAAAAATCCTAAAATTGATTCTATTTCTCGACAGCATCGTGAAATTTCCGGCCTGGGCCGTGATTGCCGCCGTGCGCAAAGACCTGAGGCCGAAAGCTGTCCGGGTGTTTCGCTATAATTGGGCGATTATTTCCCAATGGTGCTTGAAAGGCGGGCAATGATTTTTTTATCGATCGTGATCGTTAATTGGAATTCCTATTCTTATCTGGAGCAATGCCTGGCTTCCGTCGTAAAGACGTTTCCGGAGGAGCGCTATGAAGTTATCGTGATCGACAATGCTTCCACCGATGAGAGCGTATCCCGGATCAAAAACCGGTTCCCGGCGGTTCGGCTGATCGCTAACGATACCAATGCCGGGTTCGCCCGGGCGAACAATCAGGGGTTTGCCGTCGCTCAGGGAAAATATGTGCTTATTCTAAATCCGGATACCGTGGTTTTTCCGCAGGCCATCGAACGGCTGACCGGTTTTTTGGATCAACATCCCGATTTCGCCGCGGTCGGGCCGAAACTGCTCAATGCCGATAAAACGATTCAATTCGAATGTGCGCGGAATTTTCCTACGCTGTCCACGGAATTCTTCTGGCTTTCGACCCTGGTGCGGCGTTTTCCGAAGAATAAAATTATCGGCCGCTACCTAATGAGTT
>JAQULA010000114.1 GCA_028718845.1 Candidatus Omnitrophota bacterium | reverse complement strand
CGATGATTTTGTGATCAAATACTAGTATCCGGCGGTTACCTTGGGTGAGTGCGCGCGAAACCTGATTCCGGCCGCATTTATCGGCGATGACGCCGGGTTTGAGTATCGCGGGGGTGCGTGATGCGTTATGGGATTTTTTCCGATATTCATGGCAACCTGGAGGCATTTCAGGCAGTGCTTGCCGCCGGAAGGCTCGATTCCATCGATAAATTTTTTTGCCTCGGCGATATTGTCGGATATGGAGCGGACCCGCGTCAATGTATAGCAATGGTCCGGGAGTTGAACGCAATTACCGTGGCCGGCAATCACGACTGGGCTGTGGCGGATAAATTCGATTTGAGGTATTTTAACAAGTCGGCCGCACAATCCCTGCTTTGGACAAAAGATATTTTAAATGATTTTGAAAAAGATTTTTTAAAAAATCTGCCCTTACAGCATCATGAAAAATTTTTCACTCTGGCGCATTCCTCTCCGGCGGACCCGGAACGGTTCAATTATCTTTCGCTTAATGATGAGGTTTTAAAGGCGTTTTCAGTGGTCAAACGCCGGATATGCTTTGTCGTTCATACCCATATTCCGAGGAGTTTTGTGTTCAAGGACGGAAAAGTGCGGTTGTGTTCAGAATCCGGTTTTCGGATCGATCCGCAGGGGTTATATCTTTGCAATGTCGGCAGCGTCGGGCAGCCGCGGGACGGTTCTCCCCAGGCGGCTTATGTTGTTTTTGATTCAAAAAAAATGCTTGTTCAAATCAAGCGAATTAGTTATAATGTTGTCAGTGCTCAGAATAAAATAAGGAAAGCTGAGCTTCCCGAATTTTTGGCGACAAGGCTGAGTCAAGGACGATGAAAAAAATATTTTTTGCTTTGGGACTTGTAAGCGCGGCATTATCGTTATGCGGTTTTGTCAGCGGAGTGCCTTCTGAGAACAAAGTCAACACTCCACATGGACCTACCGAACCGGTTTTGCAGTACGAAGAAACCGTTACCCCGATAAAATCCAATCCCGAACTTTATCAGCAGTATCATTTACTTATCGTGACTTCACTTGAAGAAGCCCGGCGGGCGATACCCGGGGACCGGCAATGGGCTTACCGGATGGTGCATAATGCCTATAGATATGTTCAGCTTCAGGAAAAGGTGGTGCGTACGGAACACCAGGCGGTTTTTTCCGGACTGAAAGAAAAAATCGAACCGCTGTTGGTCTCTTTGAAACAGAAAAACCTGACTTCCCGGCAACAGCGGGAAATTGATTCGGACTTGAAGCAAATTACCGCGGTGGTAGCGAAAGAATTGCGTTATAAAGATGTGGCCGCGTGGATAAAACAATAGTGTTACGAACGGTCGTAGTCGGTGCTTTACAGGCGAATTGTTATATCGTCGCCGATAAACATACGCGGGCCGCGATCGTGGTTGACCCCGGAGCGGACGGGCGGAAAATTAAAGCGGTATTACTTAAAGAGGGATTACGGGAAACCGCGGTAGTGCTTACGCACGGGCATTTTGATCATATCGGGGCGGTTCCTGAGTTCACCGTTCCGGTGTATGTGCATCAGGCCGACGCGGAGATGCTTACCGATAGCCGGATGAATATGTCGGGACTATTCGGCGCGCAGCAAAGTGTCAATTGTCCGGTGCGTTTTCTCGGGCATAACGATACCCTGGAGATCGGCGGGATGACTGCGGTGATAAAGCATACGCCCGGGCATACCGCCGGGGGGATATGCCTTTTGATCGACGGGATTGTGCTTAGCGGGGATACCTTGTTTTGCGGAGGGATCGGAAGAACGGATCTACCGGGAGGCTCATACAAAGCTTTGATTGACTCGATCAAGAAACATTTGCTGGTGCTTGATGATGCGGTAAAGGTTTTTCCCGGGCACGGGATGCCGACTACGATCGGCGACGAAAAAAAAGGGAATGAGCGGCTATGGGAATAAAACAGCGGAAACTGGTGTTGGCCGGGGGCTATGTGCTGCTGGGGGTCGCGGCCGCGGCTATACTGGGATTTTCCCGGTACGTATATCCGCTTTATGCCCAGGTCCGGGAGCGGGTCCGCAGCCAGGAAGAGGCGCTTTGGAAAATCCAGACGATTTTGGGGCGGAAAGAAACCGTGGAAAAGGAATTTTCGCTGCTGCAGAAAAAATTCCTGGCGGACGCTCAAAACGTGTCGGAAATATCCACGAACATTCTTCAGGAAATTAAAAGCAAGGCCGGGACCGCCGGATTAAATGTGATTAACATTAAGCCGCTTTCCGGACCGGACGAGAGTGATACCGGGGCGTTTGACGTAAAGCTGGAAACCGAAGGGGATTTGCGCGGCTTCGGGCGGTTTTTGTACGATTTGGATAATTCTCCCTATTTGTTCAGCTTGAAATATACCCAGATTAATGCCCAGGCCCAGAATGAGCCGCTTAAGGTGCAAATGCTTTTGAGTGTGGCATTGGCCAAGGGGTAATTGGATGAAAGAAATCAAGAGTATGTTTTTGTATAAACAACGGCTGGGAGTAATCGATTATTTAAATAGCGTGCTGTTGATTGTCGCGGTTATCGCGGCGGTCATCTTGTGGGTATCGGTGCGGTTCGGAGCCGGCCGTTCGGCGGATACGGTTTCGTTTTCGAAGGAAATCATGGGGGCGGTACCGGAAATCAAGTTCATGAAAAAATCGGTGCAGTTTTACGACCGGATTTTGAGCCGGAGTGGTTTGTTCGCGGCCCAGTCCGGAATCAAGGCTCCGGACACGGTGACGGTGGATTCCGGTCTGCAGGCGAGTGATTTGCAATTGCAGGGAATAGTTTCGGGCGCGCGGGGGCTGCAGGCGATTATCAGCGAGATAAAAACCGACCAGTCGTATTATTGTTATGCCGGGGAATCGGTAAACGGTATACTGGTAAAAGAAATTTTTTCCGATAAGGTTGTGCTGGAACGTAATGGAGAGACCTTTGAGTTGAGGTTATGAAAATTATTCGACGCAGAATCCTAACAGTGATGGTAATCGGCGGTATCATGCTTTCGGTGCTTTGCGGGTTATCCGGCGCGCAGGAAGCCGAGGCGCTGCGGATTAATCTCGATGTTAAAAACATGAGTATTACCGACGTGCTGCGGTTATTGGCGGAACAGGGGCAGGTTAATATCGTTGCCAGCCGGAATGTCCAGGGCCGGGTAACGGCCAAACTGCTGGATGTCACCGTTGATCAGGCCTTAAACGCGATCCTGGACGCGAATAATTTTACTTATAAAAAAGAGAACGGAATAATCAAGGTTTATACCCAGCAGGACGTGCTGCAGCAGGAGCAAACCGAACGGCTGGTAAGCCGGGTTTTTTTGCTGAACAATATCAAGGCCACGGACATGCGTCAGGTGTTGAATTCCATAAAATCGTCGCGGGGCCGGGTGGAAGTCAATACGATTTCCAACCAGGTGGTGGTTACCGATACCGAGGATGCGGTCATCGATATGGAAAGGGCGATCAAAGTGCTTGACCGCGCCATAACCACCCGGATCTATACCCTCAATTACGGGACGGCCAAAGATATCCAGACAAAACTTTTGGAGATCATTCCCAAGGGCGAAGGAGATGTTTTTGTCGATGAACGCACGAATACGCTGGTAGTGCGCGCGATGCCGGAAACGATCCAAAAAATCGACCAGATGATTACCAGCTGGGACCGGCGTTCGGCACAGGTTTTAATCGAAGCGAAAATAATGGAGGTTTCGCTGGATAAAACGCAGGGTCTGGGCGTGAACTGGGAATATTTAAGCACTACCGGCAAGAACGCGGTCGATGCGACGGCAACCCTGCCGGCGAATATCAGTAACGGCGGGATTCTGAAAATAGGTACGTTGACCGCAGACCAGTACCAGGTTACCATCCAGGCGCTGGAAAGCTCGACCAATACGAATGTCCTTTCTAATCCCCGGATTGTTGTGGTCGACAATAATGAAGCCAACATCCTGGTGGGAAGTTCCGAACCGTACCTGATAACTTATATCGATAAAGAAACCAATACCCAAACCGAGGAAACGAAGTTTATCGATGTGGGCGTGAAATTGAAAGTTACTCCGAAAATCAGCGAGGATGATTTTGTAACCCTTAAAATTCACCCGGAGGTGAGTTCGGCGCGCAGAGTCACGGAAGTCAATAATTCCCTGGCCGTGGATACCACTCAGGCGGATACAACCGTGGTGGTTAAGGACGGCAAAACGATCGTGCTTGGCGGACTGATAAAAGATACGGATACAAAAGTGGTAACCAAAGTGCCGATTTTAGGAAGCATTCCGGTGCTCGGACTGATGTTCCGTGGTACCGCGAAAACAAAAACGAAAAAAGAGATCATTGTTTTTATTACTCCGCATATTTTGAAACAGGAAGTAAAAATCGAAGAACTGCGCGGTCGAAACCAGGCGATGAACGATGCGTTGCAGGAAGCTCTGCGTAAATGGCAGGAATGGGAGGGAAAAGTGGATGACAGGCAATAAGCCGTTATGGAAAAACAGGATAGTTCTGATGGTGATGATGCTGGCGGGCTGTAGTGTGCTGGTAATAACCCCCGAGGGTCTGGCGCAGGTCAACGATGCCGCATATGTTTTACGAATCCGGACAAACACGCTTACGGCTCAGGTCAAAGCGGTGGTAATGAAAAAAGGGATAAATAATTTCGACCGGGTCGAAATAAACGGGTTGTCCAATATCGGCGCTCCCGGACAGCCGGTTTTGCCGGTGCGGACGGTGAAATTTCTGATCCCTTCCGGCCAGGATGTCGATGATATCAGCATCGGATGGACAAGCAAGAAGCAAATCAGCGGATCTTTTACCATCGAACCCGGGCAACATCCGGTTAGTATGAACTTCTCCGGTCCGGTAAGTATTACGGCCCCGGACCCGGCAATCTATGCTTCTTCCACCCCTTTTCCCGGAAAACTCTATGATGTTGTATCCACGCAATCGCTGTGCGGATATAAAATTCTTATTCTCAATCTTTATCCCGTGGAATATATCCCCGCATCCGGGGCGTTGTTTTATTATGACACGATGAATGTGCTGGTAAATCTTAAGACCGCGCAATCATCATCCGCTGACCCGCTTTACCGCGGACTGGCATCGGACCGGGAAAGAGTGCAGAGTTTTGTCGACAATCCTTCGAACGCCGAATCGTATCCGCGAGTATCAATAGCTTCGGCGGCTCCGACGTATAAATATGTGATCATCACCAGTTCGACGTTCGAAAGTTATGCCGGCGCGAATAATCTTTCGACATTGATCGCGCATCGGGTTGCGCAGGATTCGACGTTAACGACCGCGATCGTGACCACGACCTGGATTTATGCGACTTATTCCGGGTTGCGTCCCGACGGAAGCTCGGATAATGCGACCAAAATCCGGAATTTTATTACCGATTATTATACGAATAACGGGACGGAATATGTTTTTTTAGTCGGGGATGCCGATTACGGTGATACCGACAGCGGCGGGGTCGCCAGCGGGGAACGTGAGGCCAGCCCGATTGTGCCGACGCGGGGATTGTTTGCCACGGTTCCGTCCGTTCCCGAAGAGACGGATTCGGATATTGCCGCGGATCTCTATTATGCCTGCCTGGGAGGGACTTATGACAGCGATGCCGACGGTGTTTACGGAGAAGCTAACGACGGTTCCGGCGGGACCGACATCGATTTGCTGGCGGAGGTTTATGTCGGCCGCGCTCCGGTGGACTCCACGACCGAATTGTCCAATTTCATCGCTAAAACGATCGCGTATGAAAATTCGACTTCGGATAACCTGACTAAAGCGTGCATGGCCGGGGAAACTCTTGATGACTACACCCAGGGAAAGAGTTACCTGGAAGAAATACGAAGTGGATCGAGCGCCAACGGGTATACGACGGTGGGGATGGCCG
>JAQULA010000113.1 GCA_028718845.1 Candidatus Omnitrophota bacterium | reverse complement strand
AGAATGAAAAAGAATTTAAAGAAAATTGACGCGGGAAAGGTGAAGATTTTCAAGATCGCCAACCGGCGGGGATATGCGGCGCTTTGCCATAATAACCTGACCGAAGGGGCGACTGCTTTTCAGGCCTATCAGCGGATGGGTAAGGCGGTGCGCCGCGCCGGATTGGAACTGCCGGTGCTGGGCATCGATGAGGTTAAGCGGTGCGTGGTGGCGGCAATAGCATAGAGAAGAAGGAAGACCTGACCGGCTTTAATTTATGCTTATTTGTGTGGGTTCGTGATCGATTCGTGCGTCTGTTTTATCCCTTGTCAATATTCGATTGATATGTTACAATCACGTTGCTTTTATATCTTAAACTGGGTTGTGCCTTTCTTTCCATGGTCCTTACTTACCGGGAGTCGTACACATGTATAAAACACCGAAATCGATAGAACGTATCGAAGCAAATTTGTCATTGGCCGAGGAGGGAAGCCTGCGGCATTCGATCCTTTCCTGCGCCAAACAGTTCAAAAGCTCATGGCTGGAGCTGGGGCAATACCTGATTGCCGTGCATAAGGATAAATTGTACAAGGAATGGGGGTATCTTACCTTTGAAGCCTATTGCGCCCAGGAAATCGGTATTCGCAAAGAAACCGGTATAAAACTTATCCGCTCCTATTATTTTCTCGAAAAAGAAGAGCCGCAGTACGTTAAAAAAGAGTATCTGGAAACGGTGGAACCGAATAAGATCCCTTCCTGCGGCGCCGTCGATACCTTGCGGCAGGTTAAAAACAATAAAGACTTTACCATTGCCGATTATGAGCGTATGAAGCGGCATGTTTTTGAAGAGGGGAAAGAAGAAAAAGAAGTAAAAGACGTTTATCGGGCAATGATGAAATCCGTGCGGGAAAATGATCCGGAGGAAGCGCGTACCGAGCGCCGCACGCAGTATGTCCGCCGTCTGATCGGAACGTTGCAATCGATCAAGCGGGAAGCCGGGATGCATAAATTCTTATCCGGACCGGTTCTGGATGAATTGGCGGATGTTATCAAGAAAATCGAAAGTGAACTGAGCGAATAGCGGCGATCTTATCAAAGCGCGGAGGGTTCATAATGCAGCAATTTGTGTTCAGCGTTGTCGGCGGATTGGGACTGTTTATTTACGGCATTCATCTGATGGGGGAAGGACTGCAAAAAGCTGCCGGGGACCGCTTAAGGCAATTTTTAAAAGCATTGACCAAAAACACATTCACCGGGACTTTGGTCGGGGCCGGTATCACCGCGTTAATTCAAAGTTCTTCGGCGACAACGGTTATGGTTGTCGGGTTTGTCAATGCCGGGCTCATGACTCTGCGGCAGGGGATCGGGGTTATTTTCGGGGCGAATATCGGTACCACGATTACCGCCCAGATCATTGCGTTTAAACTGACCGATTATGCATTGCCGACCATTGCGCTGGGGGCGTGCCTGTTCCTGTTCGTCAACCGGCGTTTTTGGAAATATTGCGGTTTATTTTTACTGGGGTTCGGTATCTTGTTCCTGGGATTGCAGATCATGACCTCGGTGGTAACCCCGCTGGCCAAGGAAAAAGCGGTTCAGGATGTTTTTGTTTCGTTCAGCCGCAATCCGTTTTTAGGGATTCTTACCGGGATGGCGGTAACCGCGTTGCTGCAAAGTTCCAGCGCAACTACCGGTATGGTTATTGCTTTGGCATCGGCCGGTTTGTTCGACCTGCAGGCGGCAATTTCCCTGATTTTCGGCTGCAACATCGGAACTTGTATAACGGCGGTGCTGGCTTCATTGGGAACGACGATATCGGCACGCCGGGCGGCTTTGGCGCACGTTTTGTTCAATATCGTCACCACGCTTATTTTTTTGCCGACACTACCGTTTTATCATAAGATTATCGCGCTGACCGCTACCGATATCGCGCGTCAGGTCGCCAATGCCCATACCTTGTTCAATATCGTGGGAACCCTGGTATTGCTGCCGTTTGCCGCTTTTTATGCCAAAATTGTCGAGCGGATCCTGCCGGGAAAAGACACGACGATCGACACGCAGCCTAAGTATCTTGAAAAACATTTATTATTTACCCCGCACGCCGCGTTTGATGCCGCGGTTAAGGAAATGGTGCGCATGAGCGAGCTTTCCAGCAGTATGGTTGATGACGCGATGCAGGGGTTTTTCCATGATGATGTTAAATCATTGGAACGGGTCTCCAATAAAGAAGTCGCGGTGGATAATTTACAGGAGGCGATCACCAATTATCTTATGGAACTTATGCAGCATGAAATTTCTCCGGAGATTGCCAATAAAATCCCTTCGCTGCTGCACAGTATTAATGATATTGAACGTATCGGCGATCATGCGGAAAATCTTATGGAACTGGCGGAGCGAAAGATCAGCTCATCATTGTCTTTTTCCACCGAAGCGAAGCAGGAACTGAGAGAAATGATTTCATTGATCGACCGGATGACCAAAGCGGTGATTCGTTCTTTGGATACCGATACGATTACCGACGCGCAATTGGTTTTGACCCTGGAAGAGCAGGTCAATAAACTTACCCAGCAATTACGGGAGAATCACATTAACCGGTTATCCAGCGGAAAATGCAAAGTGCTTTCCGGGATCGTTTTCCTGGATATTATCAGTAATTTTGAAAAAATCGCCGATCACCTGACCAATGTGGCTCAGGCGGTTATCGGAAAATTGAACTGGAAATTAGCCGGACAGCGGGACGTATTGCACCATTAACCGCCGGCGGCAAACGGGAATGTGTTCATAAGAGAGAAAAGGCATGGCTAACGGAAACGGCAAAAAATATAATAAAAAAGCGCCGAGTATGACCACTTTGTTTGTGCCGGAGCTGCGGGCGTTGCTGTCGGAAAAAAAGTTTTCCGAAGTCAAACCGTTATTGTCGCATATCCCTTCGGTGGATATCGCCGAACGCTGGCATAATTTCTCCGATCAGGAGAAGATCCTCATTTTTAAATTGTTCAGTTTCCGTCTGGCGGTGGAGGTGTTTGAAGCGCTAAAGTTCGAAGACCAGTCTTTCCTGCTTAACAATCTTGATAATGCCGATGTCGTCCAGGTATTGAATGAAATGTCGCCGGATGAACGCGCCAATCTGTTTAAAGACCTTCCTCAAAAAGTAATGAAGAAATTCTTTAAATTGATGAAAAAAGAGGAAGTCGAGGATGTTCGTGAATTGATGACCTATGCCGAAGGCACGGCCGGGGCATTGATGACTACCGATTATGTGGAATTGAAAAGAGAAATGTCGGCGCGGTCGGCGATTTTAAAGCTGCAGGATTCGTTGAGCTTCGACAACGATTTTGATATCGGTTCGATTTATGTTACCGATAATGAACACCGGTTGCTGGGGGTAGTGGGCCTGCAGGATCTGATCAAGGCGCCGCAGGATATGCTGTTGAAGGATATTATGGAAAATGCCGATTTTATAAAAATCAACGACCAGGCCCCGGATGAAGAGGTGGCGCAGGTGTTCAAACGCTACGATCTTACCAATGCGCCGGTGATAAATGCCAAGGACGAGTTGTCCGGGGTGATCACAATCGATGATATCGTTGATATTATCGACCGGGAAGCGACCAAGGAAATATATGAGGTCGGTAAAATGACCGCCGGAGAAGGCGAAGTAATCAGTTATGCTACGGCTACGGTAAAGGAGCTGGTGCAGCGCCGAGCCGGTTGGCTGATATTTTTGCTTATGTTTGATTTCTTGACCGGAACGGTATTGAAAACCTTTCAGGATACGTTAAGCACGGTTGTCTCGCTGGTATTTTTTATTCCGATGCTGCTTGATACCGGAGGTAATGCCGGCGCGCAGAGTTCGATTACGGTCATTCGCGGCCTGGCGACCGGAGACGTCAGCTTCAATAATGTGAAGCGGGTGGTAAAACTGGAGCTTTTTGCGGCATTGTTTATGGGCGTTATTGTGGGGGGAATGGCGTTTATCCGGGCCGTCTTATTGCAAAGCGATCCGCTGGTAGCCCTGGTGGTCGGGGTAACCATGTTTCTTATCGTGCTGCTGGCGATTGCGACGGGTATTACCTTGCCGTTATTATCCAAAAAATTCGGACTTGACCCGGCGGTATTGGCCGGACCGATTACCACAAGTGTTGTCGATGTTATCGGGTTGATTCTGTACTTTAAAGTTGCCCAGCTTTTTTTGCCGATATTGCGCTGAAAACATCTCCGGTGCAGGCATTATTTTTCTATTGGTTGCTTCCTTGCGCTATGTTACAATTATAGGGGTTGAAGTGCCGGCGTGTATTTCCAATAATGACAGGTAATTATGTATTTATACGGCAAGAATCAGGTTAACGAACGTATTCAGGCCCGGCCGCAGAGCATAAAGAAGATCCTTTTAACCGGGAAAAGCGATGCTGCCGCGCTTCGGGAAACCGCCCGGAGCCGGGGAATTTCCTGCCTGATTATTTCCGAGCGGGAATTCGCGGCATTGGCCGGGCATCATCATGCCCAGGGGGTCATTGCCGAAGTTGAAGAGTTTTCGTATACGGATTTATATGATCTGATAAATGTTCCGGATAAAGAAAAGTATGTGTTCATTGCCTTAAGCAATGTTACCGACCCGCAGAATGTCGGATCGATACTGCGGACCGCGGCATGCTTCGGCAGGTTTGCGCTTATCATTCCGAAACACCGCTCGGCAGCGATCAACGAGACAGTGCTGAAGGTAGCCTGCGGCGGAGAGAATTATGTTCCGGTTGCGCAGGAGACCAACCTTATCCCGGCCCTGGAACAGCTTAAACAGGCCGGATATTGGGTCGTCGGGAGCGTGGTTGACGGGGGAGAAGACCTTTCCCGGTTTACGTTTCCGGTTCCGTTATGTTTTGTGGTTGGTTCCGAAGATGAGGGGATCCGTCAGGGGATTCTGTCGCAACTCGATTACCGGGTAACATTACCGATGCCGGGGAAAGACCTTTCATTGAATGCCGCTGTGGCCACAGCTATTTTTTGCTACGAAATCATGAAGCAGCGGCGTATGCCCGGTTAGAATTACGTGCCGGCGGCGGGGGCCGGGAATTATCGTATGCACAGGTGGAGAAAAAGTATGGTGGTAACGGTCACTCCTGATTCTGGAAAAATACTGGTGCGGGCGGTTTTCTGGAGTATGTTTATATTGTTTATTTCGCTGGAAAACGTTTCCGCGCATGCCAATAATGCCCCGGAAGAAACGATTTCCGAGTGCTCCTATTGTTCGATATCCTGGCATACGGCAATGAATGAGCCGGAAAAGCCGTCCCCGGGATATCCGGAGAAAAAGAAGATTACGCCGGAAACGATCCGGCTTACTCTCAACGAATATTATATCCCGCAGATTTCCGATTTACTGGATAAGGGGATGGATTATTTTGAATGGCTGAATACATTGGATGACCCGTATCTTAATCGCTACAAGGTTGATTTAAGGGTCGATCCGGCCGATGAACGGCTTAAATTATTTTGGAAAAGGCAATTTTAGCCGGGTTTTGGGGTTCTAAAGTTCTGCCGCCTGGGTTTTTCTAATGTCTTGACCTTATTTTTGAATAATGCTATACTTAAAATAACTTTTTATCACAAGGAGGAAAGTATGACCCCAAAGAAAATGTGTGCGGCTGTCGTGTTTACTACCGTGATTTTTTGTTCGCTGTATGCCCGCGTTTTAGCCGAAAATGTAAAACCGGCGGCGCCGGTGATTACCTCCAGCAGCATGCAATCCGCCGATGTTGCCGGCGTGGTGGGTAAGATCGATTATGCCGAATTTAAGTCCAAGGGAGAGTCGATGCTGGTTATCAAGGACAAAAAAGGCGAAGCCGTCAAGATTTCCCTGCAGGAGATAAAAAACGAAGCTACTGTGCTTGCCACGTACCGGAAAGAGAAAGATAAAAAGGGCC
>JAQULA010000112.1 GCA_028718845.1 Candidatus Omnitrophota bacterium | reverse complement strand
TCCGGCGCTCCCGCAAGTTAAGCTCATTAACGGGCAGACGCATACGCTCTGGCTGGAAGGTCCGAATATGGAGGAGTGGTCTTACCGGTCTTTGCAAATGTCCGATGCGGCGTTTATTCGGCAGGTCATCGAATGGACGCTTCAGGTCAGCGAAGCCGCGGTTATGCTTAATGCCGCGGGAATCGAACACGGTGATATTCAGCCGGGCAACGTCGTGATCTGGAGAAATCGTTATCCGGTGCTTAAGGATTTTGAAGATGAATGTTTTTTCGACCGTCAGGGCATCGGTCACCTGATTTCCGTGGCCATTACCGCTCGCGAACTGGTCAGGGCATCGCAAGGCGGCATGGCCACCGTTCCCGCGGCCTTGATGCTTGACGCGATGCATCAGCGCTACGATAGGGAATTACTGTCGATCGCCCAGGCCGAATATGCCTCGGTGCTGGAATTCAATGAAGCCCTGAGAGCTTATTACCGCCGGGAATACCGCAAAGATTTCGCTACCCCCGGTTTCGATCAGATAAAACCCGCCCTGCTGCAAATGAATCAATTACGCGCGGAGCTTTATCGCGCCAGGATAATCGAAGGAAGTATTTAAACAATAGCGGGGTTATTTGTTTTTCAGCTGTTTCAGCGCGTTTTTGACGAACTTGCCGAATTTGCGGTCTTTCGTTCGTTTCTCGTAGTCGGTCATGGCGTAATATTCGGCTTCTTTTTTAAGTTTCTTGTAGTGGGTTAGTTTTTGCCCGTCGATTTTTTTATCTTCGACCGCTGACTGTACGGCGCATCCCGGCTCGTGAGTGTGGGTACAATCCGCGTATTTGCATTTTTGGGCCGCGGCCGCTATTTCTCCGAATACGCCTTCGACCCCGGAAGCTGCGTTCGCTATGCCGACTTCGCGTATCCCCGGGTTATCAATGACTATCCCGCCGTTTTTAAGGGGGTATAATTGTCGGGATGTCGTGGAATGTTTTCCCCGGCCGGAGGCCAGGCTTATCTCCCGGGTATTAATCAGGTTTTCTCCCAGTAATTTATTGATCAGAGAAGATTTGCCTACCCCGGAGGAGCCGAGGAAGCAGTAGGTTTTTCCTTTTTGGATGCTGTCCGCCAATTCCGCGGTCCCTTTTTCGGTAGCTATGGAGGCGGAGATGACGCGAGTGTCCGGAAAGCGCCGGTTTAGCTGGCTCAGCCGGGCATTTAATTCATCCGGGGAAATAAGATCGATTTTGTTCAGCACGATAACCGATTCAATGGCACTGTCTTTGGCCAGGACCAGATATCGTTCTAAGCGGTTGAGATTATAATCCCGGTCTACGGCTTCCACGATGTAGGCCGTATCCAGGTTCGCGGCGATAAGCTGAATTTCCTGTTTATCGCTGAATTTTTTCTTTAAGATTGTTTTCCTCGGGAGGACCGCTTCGATGGTCGCTTTTTCTTCATCGATTTGAGTTATCGCGACCCAATCTCCCACCGCCGGGTAGTCTTCTCTTTTCGCGGCCCGGAAGTGAAGTTTGCCGGTTATTTTTGCCGTAAATTCTCCGTCCGGGGACTTAACTTTATAGGCTTCTTTATGTTCGGCAATGACGCGGGCCGGGGAAGACCGGGGCAGATGCGCGCAGGCAAAGGCAGATTCGAAAAAGACATCGTATCCCAGTTCTTTAAGGCTAAATTGTTTGGCCATAATTCCTTCCTTCGTCAAGATTATAGCCGTTGGATTGTTAATTTGCAATATCCGATTCGCGGGTTATCCGGAAAAAGCCGGTCGCGGAATCCGTCAGGGGCGGGGAGTTTGACTTTCCGGCTCTCCGTGATAAAATATAGCGCAGAGGGTTTTGGGCCGTATCTTTTATCAAGCTAATGAAAGAAAATATGGTAACCGCCTTATTCCGCTTATTAATATCCGCGGTATTTCATCTTATCAGAAGCGCGCCATTAATGGAAACTCCTCATGTTAAGACCGGGCCCGAAGCGGTTTGGACCCCCGTTTTTCTTCGCCAAATATTCTTTTTGAAATCCGTAAGGTATTATGATGGGATACGAAAAGCATTTAAGATCACGGCGTATTATCCCGGGATAGTATTTGTAATCGCGTCTTTAAAGAAATGATGCTAAAATAATGCGTACGATAAGCCATTGGCGGCCGGACCGGTAGTATCGCGAGCGCGTGTTTACCGGCGGCAGGGTTTAAGACAAATGTATTCAACGCCAAATTACAATTACGCATTTAATTTTTGACTTAACTTCTCCTGCGGATAGAAAAAGTATATTTATAAGGGCGATCATTAGGGAGAACCGGGGCAATGATTAAAAGGCCGATTTTTATCGGATTAGTATCCGGAATTATTTTATTTTCTCTTTCTTTTTTCTCTTTTGCCGGCAGTTTATCCTGGTATTGCGATAAATGCGGCCAGACCTTTCAATTTGACCCCCGCGATTCGGCTTACCGCGATAGTTTTATCCAAAACCATATGGCAAGCCACGGTTCTTCCGCGGGCGCTCAACCCGGTTCTTATTCCGACCAGGCGGCTATGGGTTTAATGCAGCAGGTTATTACCGGATATCAGCAGGGGTTGGAACAACAGAGGCAGCAGCAATTAGAGGAACAGCAGTCGATTCAGCGGCAATTGCTGGAAAAGCAAAGGCTGCAGGAAGAGCAGAATAGAATCGAGAGTGAAAACCGGCAGCGGAAACAACAGGAATTCCGGCAAAGCCGGGATGATCTTTTAAATCAACTTTCAGGCTCCGGGAACGAATCTCTGGGTTTCCGGGACATCAGTTCTTCCGGACAGGAAAAATACAACGGAAAAAAAGAACCGCCATCCACCCCAAAAACAAAACCAACCGGTATTTCTTTAGAATTAAAAACCGCGTCTTTTTTGGAAACCGGCGCGGCTTTAAAATCCGCAGGGTATCCGATAGTTCCTTACGATAAGCTGGGGCTGCTGGACCCGGCGGATTTAAAGGCTTTTATCGCCGGATTAAGTAAGGATGATTTGAATAAACTGGACCGGTATCTTAAACAAAAAAAATCGAAATTGACCGGGGCGATCGAACAGGTGAAGGAAAAAGAGACCCGGGCCGTGCTTGGCGGATATACCCCCGCGGATTATCAGCTTTGGACCCAAGCGGTAAAGGATAAGGTTATGGATGATGTTCCGCTGGCGCGGACCATGGAATCTTTAGGGCAAAAAGCCGGGGGAGCGGACGTGGATATCGCTAATCCCGATTTCGCTTATAAAAATTACGGGGATGCGGAAAAATTATCCGGACACCTTACCGAAAGCAAGGGCGCAGCCGAAGTGGACGCGGCCATGGCTTATGTGAAATTCACCGAAGCGGATAATTTCAGGGAAGGGGCGATCGCGGCAATGCCTTATGCCGGAGAAGCCATGAAAAAGATGATGCCCGAGCCGTCGGAGCTCGCAAAATACGGCGACAGGACGGTTAAGATCGCCGAAAAGGGAAGCACGGTGATTGACGTTATGGAGCAGGTGAGCGATATCGGGTACCGGGGAATGGATATGCATATTTTTAACGAGGGGTTAAAACAGGAGAAAACGGCTAATAAAGTTCTGGCAATAGAATTGCGCAGCCAGAAAGAAAATTTTATCGGCAGGCTCAATGAAACTAAAATGCAGGAGAAGCTTGTAACGGAGGAATTGAATCGCAGATGAAACGGCTGATGTTTTATTTTTTAATGTTTGTCCAAATCTGTTCGGTCGCCGGGGCGCAAACCCAGCAATTATCGCCGGAACAGTATTACCCGGTTTTGGCGGATTGCAATATCGCGGCTTACGCGGCAATCAGGTACGCGGTGTTTAATACCGGCGGCGCGGATGCGCAAAAATTAAAACGCTCCTCTCCCGTGTTTTCGGGCCTGGTCAGGGATTTTGAAAACAAGCTTTCCTCCCTGGAGCGGGCCAGCCTTTCCGAGAGCGAATTGCAGGTGGTCAACCGTTTGTTCTCCAAACAATACCGCAAGATAAATTCATGCCTGAAGGACATGGAAAATGATTTAAGTTCGGGCAATAATTATTCTTTACTGGGGAATATTGCCAAAGGAAAATATTTATTCAGGGACTTAAAGTGTATTTATGAGATGTTTGGGCAAAGCCTGACGGAGATAGCGGATAAGGAGGCCAATAAATGAGAAAGTTTTTTACGGCGATAGGGATATTTATATCAATCGGGTTTTTCGTGTCCGGATGCGGAACCGCTAAAACGGCGATAGCAAAAGAGCCGGCGCCGTCCGGGCCGCCTCCCGGATGCGAAGTCGCCGTAAACCTTAATGCTATTTCGTTTAATTTTTTAAAACAGGATACCCCGGTCAGGTTTAAGGTGTCCAATACCCTGGGGTATTATTATGCCGGCGCGCGTTCGGACCTGGGTTTTAATCCCTGGGGCAATAAAAGTTATTCCATCCGTTATAAGTTAGATGAGGCGTTGTCCGCGGTATCGGAATTGCTGGGCAAATATTTCAACCTGGTTACGGATAGCCCGGCAAATGTTCCGACTATTGAATTGACGATTACCGGTTTTTCGGGGAACACTCTTCTCGACGGACGGATAAGCGGAGATCAGAACTGGGTGATCAATGACGACTGGCGTCTTAATTTAACGATGCGTTTACTGGACGCGAACGGGGAAGTCGTTAATGGATTTTCCTCGGCCCAAACTTATTCAACGCAAAGGCGCTGGACATCATCAAGTTCCTGGGTGGGGAACAAAGCGGCCGTAGAAAAAATATTAAATGACGCATTAAACGACGTAATCCCGAAGTTTTTTACCGATAGTAAAATAAGAACAGCGTTGCTGGCATCTGCCGGCACGGCTTTTGAGGCGAAAGACGTTACGGCTAAAGCCGAGGAAGCCGAAAGAAACGGGAATCTGCAGGAAGCATTTAATCTTTACATGCAGTCTTTAAGCCAAGGGCCGATAAACCGGGATATTATTGCGCGGATCCTCGGTATCTGCCGGACAATAAAGCCCGCTCCCGTTATCCCCGAGGAAGCGCGTAAACAAGCTTCATACGGGAAGGCGGCTTTGGATTTGGCCAAGGATGAGTCCGGATATTTTAATGCAATCCAGGAATATCAGAAAGCCATCCGGCTTGCTCCCTGGTGGACGGATCTTTATATTAATACGGCCTTAATAATGGAAAAGGCGGGCTTGTACGGCGAAGCGGTGGAATATCTTAATTTGTATCTTTTGGCAGTTCCGCAAGCGCCGGATGCCGAAAAAATAAGGGCTAAACTTTACGAATTGGAATATAAGGCCAGGCAAACCGGTAATGATTGAGGAGAGCCCATACCGGATTCTTTAGCGCCATCGGATAATGCTGTTAAAAACAAAGCGGTTCTAAGCAGTTTGCCGGTTCATTTCCCGCGTTTTGGCGATACCCCCGTCCTCCCTTAAATGCTCTTGAGTTTGCGCGGATGAAGGAGTAATATTAGGGGGTAAGAGCATGGAAGGGGGTAAATCATGGGTTGGAAAATAACGAAATATATTTTTGTGGCCGCGCTTTTTTTTTCGGCCGCGATCATTGCCGTGGGCCGGGCCGGGGCGGAAGATAAAACTGCCGCGGGAACGGAACTGGGCGCGGATTCTTCAGCCTGGGGCAAGGTTTTCCCCCGCCAGTATCAAGGATATCTCAAGACGCAGAACATGGATTTTACCAGTTACGAGAACGGGAACACGCGAATCGATATGCTCGAGCGGGATCCCCGCCTGGTGATTCTTTGGGCCGGCACCGGGTTCAGCCGTGATTATCAGCAGAGCCGGGGGCATTACTACAGCATAGAAGACGCGCGCGGATCGGCGCGGTCCAAAATCGGCCAGCCGATGGCCTGCTGGTCCTGCAAAAGCCCGGACGCGTTGTTGAAAATAAAAGCGAGCGGACCGGAAAAATTTTATCAAGGTAAATTCGCGGACGGGATCGCGCAGATAACCCATCCGATCGGCTGCCTGGATTGTCATGATCCGGCCACGTCGAGTATCCGGAGCGCCCGTCC
>JAQULA010000111.1 GCA_028718845.1 Candidatus Omnitrophota bacterium | reverse complement strand
AGATAGCAATATTCCGGCTGGTGAATAGTCGAGCGGCGGCCATTCGCCCGCAGTATATATAATTGAATTGCGCCTCCCTCGCTTCCGCCATATTCCCCCAACGAAGCCGTCCTTGTTCCGAGAACCAGCAAAAATTCCTCCGGGATCGTTACAGTCCTAAGCAGCATCCAATTGCCCACGGCACGCGGCAAAACCGGCAGTGCGGCCTCCGCGTTATTATTCGAACGGGTGCTTTGAATAAAGCCGACTACAAGAGCCGCACCCGCCAGGATAAGGATACTAATCGTCAAACTGCTGATTTTTCGTGCCATAATAAAAACACCTTCCGGAGAAATACCAATCCGATAAACGCAAACACAAACACGGCCAACCCGGAGAAATCATGGAATTTCCCCATCGCCGCGTCGACTCCATACACAAAATAAACAAAAATCAACAACATGATCCGCAGAATATTCGCGGCAAAAGCGACCGGAAGCGCCAAAAGAAAAAATAAAAATTTTTTCCGCGCATTAAATTCGCCCAGATAGGCGAACAGCAGGCTTAATGCCGACAGGGCAATCATCGATTTCAAGCCGCTGCAGGGTGCCCCGACGGTCAACACCCCGTTCGGGAAATAAATCAAACTCCCGGATTGGCGCAGCGGAATAAATGTCCCCATCAGGGCGGCAGCGCAGTTGGCCGCGATAATTTTCAGATAAAAACTTACCCCCATCAGAAGCGCATTCGGCAGCGGCACCATAAACAACAAAAAAAGCAGGGGGAATAAAATCCGGCGGGCGATTAACCGGCCGCAATTATACAGGATCAGCCCGTAGAGCACCGGAATAAGCATTATCCCGCTGAGGAAGTTTATTTCAAAAAACTGGGCGCCAAGATGCAGCAGCAGCCCGGCAAGCAGGATGGCCAAGCCGAGGCGGTGAGAACCGCAGGGGAGCTTACTCAGCTGCCCCCACTTTAAGAAAACCAGATATCCGGCCACAAATGGAACGAGATAACCGTGCGCGTAAAACGATTCCGGATCGGAAAAACGCACATTCATCCATTGAAACACCGGATAAAAAACGGCCATCAACAGCAAGACAAGCAAGGCTATCCGGACACGTAAAAACTGTACCGCAGTATTCATTACTTACCACTTTTCCGGAACGAATCGATTAATTTTTGGGCGTTGGCATCATCGGGGAATTTCCGGGAAATCAAGGCAATGTAGTGCTCGAATTTCCCCCGGGAAAACTCATCTTTTTTGCGGTAATACAACTGTGCCAGTTTATACAACGACCTGAGCTCAGTCACCTTCCCCTCATTTTCTTGCGCCAGTTTCTCAAAAAAAGCGACCCCTTCCTGTTCCCGCCCCAGCCCGGCAAAACATTGCGCTATCAACTCGATGGCCTCAATCGTAACATCCTGACTGATATCGGACTGGATTGTCGCACTATAGAATTCCAGGGCTTCATTCATTTTCCGGGAAGACAGCTCAGCCTTCCCCATAGCATTATAACGCTGCGCGACATAAATCGGCACCATCAAGCCCACCAGGGAATAAGAATACTCCCGGTGGATCCGGTCATAGATCTTCTCCGCTTTTCCCCATTCATTTTGCTCTTCATAATTTATCGCGATCATGCGTAAGGCATTGGCACAATATTCCACCTCAAAGGGGAAATCTTTGCACACTTGCTCGTAGGCTTTCTCGGCCGCCGTGAAATTTTTATTGGATTCGTAAAGGTGCGCCAGCTTAAAATAGACATGGATCGCGCCTTTCCAAAACGGCGCCTTTAAAGCGATTTCCCGGTATCGGAGGATTATTTCATCGAGTTTATCCTTCGGAAGCCCCTGAGGATACCGCTTTACCATTTCCTGCTCATGCCGGGCCGCGTGCCAGTACATCTTCTCGGCAACGTAGGTTCCGTCGTCACACCCCAGGCAAATTCCGCAGATAATCAGCAACAACCAAGCCTTTCCCGCATTATTACGCATTGTTTCTCCCTGTTTTTAAAAAAAGCACCGTCGCAATGACCAGGATAACGCTATTGGACACAAGGAATGAAACGATGTCCGCACTCAATATTCCCATTGCCAGCTCCGGGAAATCCGGGCTGAGCCGGTCAATAATCCCCGATATATTATTTTTCAACACAATCGTTGCTATATTTAGGCAGCGAAAACAAAAAACAAACAATAACGTTACCGGTAAAACCTGCCGGCTCAGCGCTAAAGCCCGGCCGATACTCCGAAACACCCCCAGCTTGCCGAAAACCAGGTAATGCGGGACATAGACAAGAAGCGATTCTAATACAAACAGCAAAATAAACCCGAAAAAAACAACCACTGCGTGGATTATGCCCAAATATGCGCTTTTCATAAAAAACCAGCTAAGCACAAGACGCGGAACCTTATAAACAAGCAGTGCCCCTAATCCATAAATTATTGCCGAGCAAAACACCGGCCAATACCGGCGCAAGGCATGATTAAAATTCCCCCAAAAACGCACCGGTTGTTTATCAAAAACCTGCTGAACCGATAACATTGTCATAATAAACGCGATTATACCCAGCGTTAAATAGAGCATTACTCGCCCGATAAAAAGCAGTCTCGGCAAAACAAGGAAGTTAAGCGGATAGTGCAAAAAATCCTCGCCCATGAACGCGCGGATCAACGGAGAAAGGACCAGTGATACCGGCGGCCGCGGAGCATAGTAACAGATACTCAGCCACAATCCCTCGGCAACCGCCAAATATAAAAAAGGAAGAAAAACCAGCGGATGCGTCCTCAGGACACGCACCCCCTCCAGCCAGGTTTCACGAATTTTACCGCCCAGGTTTTGCATAACCCATCCTTTGTTATTATGGTAAATGATACCCTACCCCCGCAGGCATTGCAAGCAGGTTATTTAAAATCAAGAAAACCCCAATCCTTAAGCCATTTCCATGTTACCAATGCTACGATCAACAAAGCCAAAATCGCGTAAATTCCGCGCAGGGAAGAAAAACTCAGGGCGATCAGGCCGAAACAAAAGGTCAGAAAATACAATGATAATACCGCCCGGACCTGGGTCTTTTCCGCTTGCAGCAGTTTATGGTGAATATGTTCCTTATCGGCGGAAAAAATCGGTTTCCCGGTCAAAAGCCGGCGGATGATGGACAACAGGGTATCGATAAGCGGTACCGCCACGGCCATCAAAGGCACAAATAAGGTAAACACCGCCGTGCGCTTCTGAAATCCGGCCAAGGCGATAATCGAAAGCAGCAAGCCCAAAAACATACTTCCGGTATTTCCCATGAATATTTTCGCCGGAAAGAAATTATGCGGCAAAAATCCCAGCAGGGCGCCGAACAGGCACAGGCTTAAAAACACCACCGGACCGTTCTGCATCTTAAAAGCCGCGATACACATAAAAAACACGGCGATACCGCTGACCCCGGCAGCCAGTCCGTCCAGGCCGTCCAGCAGATTAATCGCGTTAATCATTCCGACTATCCAAAGGACGGTAATGAACACGCTCAGCACTCCTACCGGCAAACCGCCGCCGAATAAACCGGTAATTATACTGATCTCAAACCCGGCGGTAATCACGATAAGCGCGGCAGTCATCTGAATAATCAATTTAATCGAGGCGTTAAGGTCATGCCGGTCATCATAGATCCCGGTCAGCACGATCATAAACGCCGCGATGCCGATCCCGATGAAAGGCAGCAAAAATACATGCCGCAGTTCGGGAAATATCATAAACGCAGTGATCATGCCGGCAGTGAACCCCAGCCAGATCGCAATCCCGCCCATCGTCGGGATTGCCCGGGTATGCACCTTGCGGCCGGCGGGTTTGTCCAACCAACTCATTTTCTGCGCCAGAACGCGGACAACTGCCGTCCCCGCATAAGCGACTATCCCGGCAACGGACATGATCAATAAATACGCAGTAACGTTGTTCATCGGGTACTTTCCGCCTTTTCCCAGGTGGCCTTACGCTCACCGAATAAAAAACTAAAAAAACCGAAGAAGGATGCCAGGTTAAGCATACAAAAATAATATGGGATAAACAATGCTTTTACCCTTATCTTCCGCCGTTCCAGGACCATCCCGGCCAAGGCCGCCGCATAAAATACGACCTGGGCTAAAAAGAAAATACGATATAACGGAACCCGGATCAAAAACATATTCGTTATAAACACGATCCCGCTGAAAATAAACACGAACCAGCGTAAAAATTTATGAAATAAAAATTCAAAAAAACGCAGGCCGGAGGATGACAGAATCGTTTTCCATAACCCGCCCGCCGCGCGGAGCCCCTGGCTGATGATCCGGATCTTCCGCCGGAATTCGTCGCGGGCGGCCTCGGTACTCTTCTCCTCATTGATCGCCTCCGGCTCATACACCAGGCCGTAACCGGCCTTGGCAATACGCATCGGAATAACAAAGTCATCGGCCAAAGCCGGATCAACGGCGGTAAACAAGGATTTCCGGATCGCGTAGATCGAACCGTTCACCACCAATAGCTGGTGCAAAGCGCTTTCTTTAATTTTTAAAAATTTTTCATAACGCCAATAGGCGCTTTCTCCGGTGGCAATCAGGGCCCGGGCATCGATCAGGCGCAGTTCTCCGCAGACCAGCACGATCCTTTCGTCGCGGAAATGACGGACGATTTTACGCAGGGCATCCGGCCGGTACATGGAATTGGCGTCGGAAAAAACGATAATATCGCCGCCGGCAGCAGGAACCCGGGTGTTTAATGCCGCCATTTTCCCCTGCCGCGGCCGCTGGACCCAGAGAGTAATACCGGCCGATGTGTAGCGCCGGACGATCTCCTCGGTTTTATCCGTGCTTTCATCGACAAGAACAAAACATTCAAGACTGTCCTTGGGGTAATCCAAGGCCAGCATATTCCTGATCTTGTCTTCGATCACCTTTTCTTCATTATAGGCGGCAACAACCAGTGTGACTTTCGGCGTAAATGCCTCATCAATGGCATGTGTTTTCCTAAACAGCGCCGCCAGAACACTCATTGTCAACGGATATCCGGCATAAATAAACAGGATAAGCGCAATGCCGGCCCAAAAAATTATTTCGATCATACCCGAACCGCTTAAAGTTTATAATGCTTGATTATCGCCTGGACAATATGTTCCGCGGCCCGGCCATCGCCGTAGGGATTCACCGAGCAGGCCATTTTCTTATAGGCCTGCGCTGAGGAGAGCAGTGTTTTTGCCTCGCGGACGATGCGTTCGCTGTTCATCCCGATCAACCGCGCGATCCCCGCCTCCACCCCTTCCTGGCGCTCGGTAACCTCGCGCATAACCAGGATCGGTTTGCGGAATGCCGGGGCCTCTTCCTGCACCCCGCCGGAATCACTCAACACAAAATAACAACGTTTTAGAATATAGACGAATGTTTCATAATCAAGCGGGGCCATCAGGTGAATATTGTTTTTACCCTGAAGCATCCGCTTAACCGGCTCCTGGACATTCGGGTTAAGGTGCACGGGATAGATGATCTCTACGTCGGGGAAATCGGCAATTTTACGGATCGCCGCGCAGATCTGCTGGAACGGTCCGCCGAAACTCTCGCGGCGATGGGCCGTGACTAAAATTACTTTTTTATGCTTAAAATCGATCTTTTTCAGCAACGGGTCTCTCACCGTATAGCTCTTTTTAGCGACGGAATACAGCGCGTCGATCACGGGATTACCGGTCATATAAATCGAACGCCGGCTTACGTGTTCGCGCAATAAATTCCGTTTTGCCCTTTCCGTCGGCGCGAAGTGAATATCGGCAACCACGGTAAGCAATTGCCGGTTGATCTCCTCCGGAAACGGCCGGTATTTATCATAGGTGCGCAATCCCGCTTCCACATGCCCGGTCGGAATCTTCAGATAGAACGCCGCCAGGGCGGCGATAAACGCCGTCGTCGTATCACCCTCGACCAGAATAAGATTCGGCTTTTCTTTTTCCAGAACCGCGGCCAGACGCAGCATGCACCGGCTGGAAACATCAAACAGGGTCTGGTTTTTCAGCAT
>JAQULA010000110.1 GCA_028718845.1 Candidatus Omnitrophota bacterium | reverse complement strand
GGATCCGCTCCATATCCGACAATATCGCCGAGACAAAAAAATTTATCGATGGAGTCGAGCCTGCCGGCGGCAAGCACTGCCTGAAATGCCTCCAGGTTGCCATGAATATCGGAAAATATCCCATAACGCATCACGCACCCCCGCGATACTCAAACCCGGCGTCATAGCCGATAAATCCGGCCGGCATCAGGTTTCGCGCGCACTCACCCGGGGTAACCGCCGGATACTAGTATTTGATCACAAAATCATCGAACCGGTTACTTGCCGCCTCTCGGTGGGTCTGGATATCCTCAATATAAGCGCCCAAATCGCGGAAGATATCCTCCGCGAATCCCGACAGTTCATTTTCTCCGCCTTCGGCGACAATTTCCACACGGCCGTCAGCCAGGTTTTTTACCCAGCCGACGACACCAAATCGCCGGGCAATCCTTTGGGTGCAGTAACGAAACCCCACCCCCTGGACCGTTCCTGAATAATAACAATGTATCTGTTGTTTATTGGTCACCATTTCTCCGGACTTTATACCTTCGCCAAAAACTCCCGCTCCCCGCTCCCCGCTCCCCCCCCCCGCGAGCATACTTGCTTGCCGTACACCTGATTATAGTATACAATAAATAACATACAAAAGGACCTTATTATGGCAAAAATTATTTTGTGCGCCGGAATCAACGAATCCATCACGACTGGTCTTAAAAATTATTTTTTGGACGCGTTTGATATCCTGCCCCTGGACAGCGTGCAATCATTGATGGACGCCATACGGACTTTCCGCGCCAGCCTGATTATGCTCAGCACCGACCTGCCCGATTGCGGCAGTATTCAGGAACTATCGATCGCCCTGCGTTCCCATAACAACACCGAAACCGTACCGCTGTTCATTATAACCAACACCGGACCGGATCAAAAAGAAAAGATCAAACTGTTCCAGGCCGGGCTGATTGACGGTTACTTTGCCATGCCGATAAACATTGAAGAACTGGCCGCCTACGCCAGCGTATTTTTACAGCGCCAGGCGCTTCAGGAAGAACTTGAGGAGAAAAACCTGTTATTGTCGAAAATGTCCATCACCGACGAACTCATGCAGATATTCAACCGGCGCTATCTAATGCACCGCCTCGACGATGAGTTGGAGCGGATCAAAAGGTATGACTACCCCCTGTCAATACTCATGCTCGACATCGATTTCTTTAAAAACATCAACGATAAATTCGGGCACATTCAGGGCGATAACGCCCTCCGGGGACTGGGACTGCTGTTAAAAAAGAATATCCGGGCCATGGATATTCTCTGCCGTTACGGCGGTGAGGAAATCGTCATCATTCTGCCGCACATGAACGCAAAAGGCTCATTATTGACTGCGGAACGCCTGCGGACAAAAGTGTCCGAAACCGATTTCGGAACCATTGAGATCCCGCTCAAATTCACGATCAGCATCGGGCTGGTCACTTTGGAAGAAACCGCCGACATCGGAATCGACGGCCTGTTTCAACTGCTTGACCAGCAGCTCTATAAAGCCAAAAATTCCGGCCGCAATCAGGTTTCCGCCGCCGTATTCAGGAACAATACCGCCGTCTAGCGCCGATTACCGACGCGTTCCGCGTTTAAACTCCCGGAAGCTTAAAGTCACCCATGGTTGCCTGTAATTGCTGCGCGGCAACTTTTTGAACTTTATCCGAAGCGGCATTAAGCCCGGCGACCAGTTCTTTCTGGATAATTTCCTTTTGAGCCGTCTTCAGGAAATTCTCATCAATATCGACCGACAGCACCTTCTGAGTTCCGCTCATACAAACCTTTACTTTCCCCCCGGAGGTGGCGTAATCCACGGAAATTTTCTCCAAATTCTTTTTTATCTCATTCATTTTTTTCTGCGCTTCGAAAATATCCTTCAATTTATCCAGCATTTCAGACCCTCCTTCAATTTTTTCTTAAAATTACCATTTGCGACCGGTGACTTGTGTCAGGTGCCCCTTCGACACGAGTTTTAATTCTACAATTAAATACTATGCGGCGCAAGCAAAATTTCGTTCCCGCCACCCCCGGGCTGCCGGCCCCGATACAGTCCGGGGAACAAAAATTATCCGGACTTATTTTTTCAGCCTGGAGACCTCACCGCCTGCGGCCGGCGGTAATTTTAGCACTTGTTTATCAAAAAACCCTGTGCTAGTATACTTCCTATGCACAAAACACTTATACCGGCGATCAATGAAGCTTTGCGTAACTATGTCGACCAAGCCCTGCATACTTACAGCTTGTCAAAAGTCGACGCGACCATCAGCAGTGCTATTCGTGAATTTGTCCTGCGTGACGGAAAACGCGTACGCCCGGTTTTCTTTCTCCTGGCCTATCAAGGGTATTCCGCGCTGAAAAAAATCCCCGGCCACGCGATTACCGCCGGACTGGCGTTTGAATTACTGCATGATTTTCTGCTTATCCACGACGATATTATTGACAATTCCCTGACCCGCCGCGGCAAACCCACGGTACATAAAACACTGGAAAAACTACTCAGGGTACCGGGGAAAACCGGTCAGGACCTGGCCATCGTAATCGGGGATATTATCTATGCCCTGGCCATAGAGTCATTCTTAAGCATTAAAGCTGATCCGGCGTTAAAAGAAGCGGCGCTCCGGGAATTCCTCCGGGCGACCATTCTCACCGGAGCCGGTGAATATAAAGACGTGTTAAACGGGTTCAAGCCTCTGCCGAAAACAACCTTAACCGACATCAACTTAAACTACCGGTTAAAAACCGCGGAATACACCTTCCGCGCTCCGATGATCTGCGGCGCTTTACTCGCCAACGCACCGAAGCAAGACCTCGCCCGGATTTCCGATTATGCATTACTGCTCGGCGAAGCGTTTCAGATCAACGACGATGTAATCGGAATCTTCGGAGACAGCAAAAAAATCGGCAAATCCGTTATCAGCGATATCGTGGAGGCAAAAAAAACCCTGCCCTTGTATTGGGCCTACAAAAAAACAAAACCTTCGGAGCGGAAATTTCTGGTGCGGTCATTAGGCAATCAAAAACTGACCTTCAATGACCTGCTAAAAATAAGGCGGATAATCCGGGACTGCGGCGCATTGGCAATTACCCAGGACACCATTACTTCCCGGCTGGAGCAGGCGCGGCGAAAACTCGCCCAAACGCGTATGCATACCCATTCCAAACAATTATTCAGCGAAGCGATGCACAGTTTCATCGCTTGCGCATAACCGTGGCCACAGCTTGCCTATCAGTAAGATCCGGGATTTTTTTACTTATCCCTCTAAAAGCTTAACCAGATAAGCGACGATCCCGCGATCCGGGCGGGAACCGATACCGGTCGCCCCGTGGGATTTAACACTGGGCGGGGCATCCCCGGAAATAATGGTTGAACCGATCAGCTCTCCGGAATGTTTATCCGCGACATAAACCCGGGCCCCTCTCCGGTAGGCGGAAGTTCCGTCAGTGTATTTGCCGACAACATCCTTATAATAGCGGGTTACGACAACAATATCGGTATCATCCGGTGTCGTCGCTCTGAGCCGTTTAGGCAAATCAAAGTAAAGGGAATCAATAACATAATCCGCCACCCCCTTACGATCAACAAATTTCAGGGTAAAAACATGGCGGGAATGGTTACCTGCCGCAGCTGTTTCAATTATTTCCGCAGGCTCCTCCGGCATATCGCTAATTGCCGACTGGGAATTTGCCTGGACAACGAGAGTCGCGTAGCTCTTTATGTACGGCTTAAAACCGCCCAGAGCAAAATTAGTCCTTAAAAGGTCAAACCCGGTAGTACCATTATCCCGGTTCAGCGGAAGGATCAACAACACCCCCGCGAAAAACGCAATTAAAATCATCCAGAATCTCACGTACTCCCGCACGCTCTTCCAATACAGCTTTCGGCTAAACTTATTGTCAAATTTCATAACCGGCTCCTTTTTAATAAAGTGTTTTTATATTACAGTAATTCCACCTATAAATCAATTCCCCTCTATCCACCCCAAAAAAAAGGGATGCATCTCTGCACCCCTCCAGGTTATCTTTTTTATTCATGGTCTGTGGTCCATTGACCATGAACCAGTTCTATGCCAGTTCAATTTCAATCTTCAATATCTTCCCTTCACGCAGCGACTCCGCGTATTCATTCGGAAGAATCGCGCCCGGGATAGACGCCTGTTTACCGTCCTTGCCGGTAACCCGCATCGATACCGGCTTAACTCCGTTGGCGCCATAGGTGTTTTTCCTTTTCGGATTATGATAGATCACCAGGGTTGCGGCCAGGAAATTGAACGCGTAGGAATTTTTCGGCAAATCCAACTCCAGGTGATTACCCTGCCCGGCGCAATAGTTGAACCGGCATTCTTGCTTGGTAAACATCCAGGCCGGCAGTCGCGGCGCGAACTCGGCGACAAGCTGTTTATTTGCGCTCAGCTTAAACGGATTCGGCCCCGCGTTCATCCACAGCCACATGGTAATAAATTCCGCGGTAGACCCGCTTAAACGGGCGACAAAACCATTCCCATGCAGGGATTTGTCCGGAAACGCGCTGCTGACCAAAAACGACGAGTTTTCCAGGATACTGCGGCCGTAACGCTGCGCCGGCTGGAAGGGAATAAGCACATTTTTAAACTCGGCGAAGAATTCATCGTAAAGCCCGTGCCGCAGCAGTTCCAGAATAAACTTGTATTCCATATGCAGCCAAATCGACTCGTTTTCCAGCCATCCCGGGGTAAATGCCCGGGCCCGGCCGATGTCCCCGGTAATTCCCATTAAAGACGCGTTAACTTTGTACATCTTAAGCGCCTTGTCATACAATGCGCTTTTACGCGTGTCCCGATAAAGCTGTTTCACGGTTTCGGCATCCCGCTCGCACCTCAGGGCGTGTACCTGGGCCTCCAGGAACAGCGGCAACGGCAGCTGCTTGAATTTCTTCGGCCGCACACACAGCAAACCGTCCCGGCTCGTTTTAAAACCCCCCGCTTCCGGAATTTTTTCAAAATCCGTAACTTCGTTAATGAAGTACGTGTGGTAAAGTCCGGTCTTTTTATCTTTTGAACGCGCGATTGCGTTACCCAGCTTAGCCGACATTTTTCCGAATATCCCGATCAGGGCGGCAATCCGCAGGTCGACGGTTACCCCGCTTATCCCGTGATAAATTTTCTTCCGGTATTTTTCTTTCAAATCATAGGCTTTATCCCAATATACCATATCCCGGTCGGCTTGCCGTCCGCTTTCCCATTCGTCAACAAGCACGGTAATACCGCTCAAGAAATCGGAAAGTTCCACCGGAATTTTCACGCAATGTCCGGAATCGATGCGTAATCCGTTAATCGCGTTTATGACAAAGTCGACCAATCGCTTAAGTTCAAAGCTTTCGCATACCGATGAACCGAACATACCCGGCAGGCCGTTTAATGCGTCATACCATCCCGGCTTATTCGCTTCCATTTCGATACCGCACCCGAACGCATCCAATGAGGCCATTTTATTGCTCACCAGGCACACAATCTTCCCCAGAAGCGTTGTGGTCAGCGCCGGCCCTTTGCCGTAATCGGTTTTCACCGACCAATCATCACTGCTGATTTGTTTGCTCAGCTGAGACCCCTCTTCGATTTCTTCCATGGAAACCGCATGGTACTGCCGGACCATATCATTATAAAGAACATATTTCTCATCACGCGGTTTAACTTTGACATGGTTGTTGAAATAAACACATTCATATTTATCGATCAGCACTTCTTTAAGTTTTTCCGGGTATATGGCCAGATAAGCTTCCAGGGCGTCAAGATTATAGGTCCAATGATCGACCCAGAATCCGTCGCCATGCTCCGCGTTCTCCTGCCGGACACAGGCATTCAGCAGGGATTCAAGAAATTTCTCTTTTTCGACAGTTAAAGCGATTTCCTGCTGTTCCAGGAACAAGAACAGACCTCCCAATGAAAACTGTTGGCTGATATAGCCAAGTACCTTTTCCGAGTCCCTGCTGTTTTTAAACGCGGCGGAAAGCCCGGAAAATTCATTTGTTCCTCGCAGTTT
>JAQULA010000109.1 GCA_028718845.1 Candidatus Omnitrophota bacterium | reverse complement strand
GGCTGTTCGAATTACAGGACCTGCTGGAAAAGAATCAGGCGAAACTGATCTTCGGCGAGAAAGAATTCTGGACGATCGGCGGTTGTCTGGGAAACCCGTTCCTTACCGCGCTTTCCATCGCCAGCGAATTACGCTATAACAATTTCGATATGCTGAACAAACTGGGCATTGATTTCAACGTTCTTATGGACTTTGCCGACGCGGAACCGAAATATACCAGCGAAAACATCGCCGATTTGAAAAAACGCCTTCCCGGCGGGATGAACTCCATCTACGAACAGGCAATGTTCAATATCCGGCTGAAACTGGATCCACTGCGTTCTCCGCGGGAAAAGGCATTACTGCTGGCGAGGATCCCGGAGGAATATCTGATCCTGAAAACGGGTAATTTTAACGTCCGCGAACGGGCATTGATGGCGAAGGTGCGCGGCGATCTTACGATATCCGCGGGCGACCTTTCCCCGGAAGAGCAGGATGTCCTGCTGTCGATGTTCCGGCGGGAATACGGGTTGTCGGAACGGGAGCAGGCGGTGCTGAACTCGCTGCGGATGAATTTTGTCGCCAGCCCGCAGGCGCGGTCGCTGGTGCTGAGTTTTCTCGAACATTTTAAATTGTTCGACGTGATCGAGCCGTCGCCGCTGATGCGGAAGATTGACGAAACCACGTCCGGATTCCCGGGGATTACCTGGAATAAACATCCCACGGCGATTGTGCTGCACGGTAATGTCGCGGTGGATAGACAGGGAAGGTTTGTCGACATTGACGGTAAAGCGCTTCCCGGCGGAGTGACCGTCCGGGAGTATTACCGGCAGCTGGAACAAAATATCCGGGATTTTGCCGGGGAGGTAAAGAACCTGTATCGCCGGCTTGATGCCGGGGAGATATCGGCAAAGGAGTTTCTCGAGACGATCGACAGCCGGCCGACCATGCGGCTGATCGAAAAACTTTCATTGAGCCCGTATTCTCCCTTATTCGTTCGTTATGAAAAAGGCGCGGAATACCTTTATCTGCATGATGTCGCCGAACCCGACGGGTACGCGTACGCATTGCAGGCCTCGGATGAGAGCGGGGCCTTCATGGACCGGGTGTTCGATCAATTCGGGGCCGCCCGGGATTCCGCGGTGCTGGTTATCGGGCATAAATCCATGGTCGACGGACACGTTAAAACCCTGGCGAATAACCGGGTCCTGATGGTCGATCCGTATTTCGCCAAGAAAAGAGGCGCGGTCGGAGAAGACCTCGATACCGGTAAAGGCGCCGGTGTGGTTGTCGGCGGAAGCGGTGTTGTTACCGTGGCGCTCGATCCGGATCGCAAAGGTGTCGGCGCGGCGACGATTGATACCGAGGTCGTGGCCAGGCGTAACCTGATCCTGAGCGAATTGCCGCCGGATGTGCCGGAAACGTATGAGGGATGGAAAGAAATGGTTTCGAATGCGCGCAAGAACAACGTTCTATTTAAGAATCCACTGCTGCAGGCGATAAACAATCTTAACGCGCGGCTGAAGTCGGTGTTGTCGCTGCCGGAGCCGGCGTATTGCATCGAACAGGCGATATGAGAAATTTTCCTGAAAATATGAGGAGCCGAGGTAAGAGTATGACCAGAGTGGGTCTGGCGTTTTTGCTTATTCAGGCTATATTGATACCGGCTGGCGTCCCGGACGGGGGAGATTATCCGGCGGCGAATCTTGCCGGAATTAAGGCGGAAATGCTTTCTCCCCGGTTATATTGCGACGCCGCCGGATTGCACACGGTATTTTTACATTATGCCGATTCCGGGTTATTGAAAACGGCTTCGGAGTTTGCTCCGGATGAACGGAAAAGCCGGCCGGAAAACGCGGTCCTGCGCGCTGAAGCCGACAGTCTGGATCAGGGATATAAAAAACTGGATGATTGGGTCGCGCAGGCTTCGAGAGCGGACGGCCGGCCGTTGATCATTTGCGTTGACGGTGATGTAAGCGCCGGGAAGACTACGCTGGTTAATATTATTCAGCAACGCGGCTTTCGCACTGTCCCGGCGCGGGCAATTGTTTGCGGACAGATCGATTCGATCGTAAATGCCGCGGCAGAATCATTCGGCTCCATAAGCGACGCGGTGCTGGAAGCGCCGTTTATACTGGAAAAATTCATCCGCTCGGCGCCGACAACGGCGCGGGTAATTATTGTTGAAGGGACAGAAGCGGCCGGATACTATATGCCGCGTTCCGGATTCAGCGCGGATATCACGGTTGTGTGTGAAGCCCCGCGGAGGGTGCGGTTTAAAAGAGCGCTTATGCAGCAGGGAATATTTGCGATTAAATTTTTTAACGAAGGTGAATTTGTGCCGGATTTTCCGGAAAGTGTTCCGCGGCTGATTATTCACAACCGGGGGCAGGGTGAGCCGGCCTGGTCGAAAGTACTGTTCGTCGCAGGGTTGAAAACAGTGGGGCTGCTGGCGCAGGTAACCGCGCGTTATTGTATCCCCCCGGCGGCCAGGGAAAGCGCCGAGACATGGTTCAACCGGATAACCGGGGTCAGCGTACTGCAGGTGTTATTGCTGCCTTTGCGGCTAACGGTTTGGCTGATCGAGCGGGGGATAGCGGTATATTTTATGTTCCGCTCCGAACGGGATATGGCCGCGATTATCAAAAAACATTTCGGCAAGCGTTATTTGCGCGTATTGGATGTCGGTACTCATGACGGGCGGTTTGTCGAAGCATTTCAAAACTTGCTTGATAATAAGCGGATCGGAGCGGAAGTAATCGGTATCGATATTAATCCCGGTGCCGTGGTCCGGGGAATGAACCAGGGGCGCAAGGTGCAGTGCCTGGATGTCAAAGACGCCGTGGATCATTTCGGGCGGGAATGCTTTGACCTGATTGTTATCAATGCGCCGGAGTCCGGCCCGGAATATCTGGTTCGCCGATCGATGAACGTGCTGAAAAAGGACGGGATGATTGTCCTGCGTTTTGATAACGGTATGCATTATCGGGCGCGGTTTGGATCCGGGTATAAATATCAGTTGATGAAAGACCTTGACAGCGATTACACCGTGGTTGATGTTAAAAGAAACCTGCACAATCTGCCCGGGACGGCGTATCGTTTGCAGGCTCCGATAATCATTACTTATAAACAACCGCGGGAATACGAAGAAATCCTGAAGAATGACCCGAATGATCTAACGGCGTTGGCCGCGTTGGCCGGGATTTATTATGAGCAGGGAGATATTGAGCGGGCGGTAAAATTTTTCAGACTGGCGCACCTGAAAAGCGGGGGAAAGGAGAAGAGTATCGAGTTGGGTTTTTCCAGCGCGCTTAAAGCGTTGGTACTGCTCCGGGTAAAACAAAAAAATTTTAAGGAGGCATTTCAGCAGTACGCGATAATAAAAAAACTATTCGGCGATGATGAAAAAGCTGGGGATGAGTTTATTCCGGCATGCCTGGACGAAGCAGCCTGGCTCCGGGAAAAGGGGCAGTATAATGCGGCAATCGAAATGTATCGGCGTTTAACCGCGATTGACCCCGCGCACGCGTCGCAGTATGTTTTTTATGCCGGTGAGGTTGCCGTGCTTAAGAATGATAAAGAGAGTGCGGTGGAATATTTTACCCGGGCGGATGAATACAGCGGGCGGGCCGATCCGGTGTTCAGGTTGTATTCTCTGCTGGCGCAGAGTATTCGGGTGAATAAGCCGCTGGGTTCGGATAATTGGGGCGAAAGTACGAGTGTGCATAACGGCAAGGAACCTCGTGAGGCGCTGGTCCCGGCAGTTTCGGCGTTATTAAAAGAAAATGGGCAAGCGATTGCCGACTTTTTAACCGGGCAATCGGCGCCGGTATTACCGGTGTACAATCAGTTGATCGCCGAGTATAATCGTTATCGGCAAAGTTTGGTGCAGCCCAATGTGGCAGAGATGAGGCCGGTATTATTACAGAAACGAACGGAAATTACCCAAAATATAGCGCTGAAATTTGAACAGGCAATTTAAAAGCAAAAAGGGGAAATTCGCTGAAAAATGCGAAATTTTTAAAATGGCAAAATATGGCAAAAATACATGTTGGTAACATATTTGTTTTCAACTGGTTATATCAATAAAAAAAATCAAATTTTGTTTGACTTTGGGAACTTATTATGCTATACTTAAAATGTCTTGAAAAAGGTTATAAAATTTTTCTATCTTATTGTAAATTAAATAAGTTACGAAAATAATAGTGCCGGGAGTGTCGAGGAGCGGAAAATTCTTATACTGATTTTTATATCGAATTTGCGTAGGGGCGCAAATAAAAATATAAAAAATTTAAGTTTGTATATATAATATATTAACTATATTATATATTGATTCTATAAATGAAATGGTTAAACGTAGGATGCGACCATGATATACTCAGGCAGGACATATAAATTCCGGATCAAAATTGTCGCCGCGATAATTGTCTCGGCGTTTTTGGTTACGGATATTTCCTACGCTGCCGGCGGCGACCTGCGCTGGCTGAAAGACCGGGGTACCGCGACTCTCTCTCCAACCACAAATATCGAAAAGATTTCTTTCAATGAAAGACTAAAAGTAATTCTCGACCTATCCGCGGGTTTGACGGCTTTGAAGCACGCCGGGACATCCCAGGAGTTATTGATCCTGGAAGATGAATTGCGGGAGCAGGGAATCGAAGTTTATGATATAAACCTCAAAATATTAAGATATGTAAGAGGGGAACAGGACGAATTATTTATTTACGGCGCTGACCTAAAGGACGAGGACCTGCCTTTGGAATTGCAGGTTCCCGCGCAGAACCGGATGAACTTCGACGGAGCGGTATTGGTGGTTGTTCCCAGGTCGGCGGGGAGGTCCGCAAGCGAGGCGGTAAGGAAATCGGTATTAAAAGCCAAGGCGGAAAATGCTCCGGTGAACGAAATCGTAACCGATTCCGGAGATATTTACGCGCGGGTGATGACCCGGAAAGAATTTGAGGAAAAGTTCGATGCCGTGCGTTCAAAAGGTCAGGTTTCGAAGAGTGAACCGGAAATCCTGGAGTTGGTCAAACAGGCGATATTGTTGAGCGAATTGACCGGGGAGACGGTAACGGTTGACGGGGTGAAATACGCCCCCTGGAAATCGGATAAATGGGGAAAACAGGCGGAAAGTATTCTTGCCATGTGGCGCGGGGCGATAGTGAATATGCCCACTTCGGCAGGAAAGACCTTCGTTTTCAGCGGTACCGGAATTATGCGGAGTCTGGATAATAGATGGAAACGCTCGAAAGATTCCTCGCTGAAAAAAGAAGTGACTATTGTGCATACCGAAGAGGGGCTGGTGCGCCGAGACGCGTGCATAAGCGGAATGGTCGCTGCCCGCTTTGGATTGAAAACAGGATTTGTTTTGTCCGAAGGAGGGAAACGGCAGGCCTATTTCGTAAATGATAAAGGTGAGTGGGAGGCGACAACCGAGCAAACTCTCTACGCGGAAGCGGATATTGTCTACGTTAATATCAGTAATTTCATCCACCGGTTCGAAGATGATGTGTTCACTTCCCGTCCCGGCGATGCCGCGGTACTGCAGTGGGGAAAGCAGGCCTATTTTCTGGCATTTGATGAAGGGGATATCCCGTTAAAGCTGCAGTTATTTACCCCGTGTGTTATCTCCGGCGCGGGGATGTTTAATGAACAGGAATTGAAAAAACAGGCCGAGCAAAGAATGGAGATGCAGAAATTCGCCGACAAAATGATCCGGGCGGGCGGGTTGTTGACCGAGGATGGAAAAAAGGTCAATAACGAACTTTGCGTGGCCTACGGTTCAAAAGTCGTGCTTAATAAGCTGGGGCTGGCCTGGCTGGAGCGGGAACTCGCTGCGATGGAAGAGTACACCTGGAACAAAGGGACCCTGTTCGGATTCGGGGATATCCACCTGTGGCAGGAATATGTGGAGTTGGCGCTTTCCGCGCATTTGTATTACCAGCGCGGGAAACATTATGACGTTTCTCACGATACCATTGAAATTATCGATAAAGAATCCAGCGGGCAGAAGATGGAAGGCCGGCGCTGGAGTTACGGCCTGGATACGGCGTTGCGGATCA
>JAQULA010000108.1 GCA_028718845.1 Candidatus Omnitrophota bacterium | reverse complement strand
GCGCAGGTACGGGCCTTTTCCGCGATAGAGTTCTTTCAGATAGGAATGCCCGCAGTAACTGCAGGCATGCGCACATCCCCGGCCGGTAACGATATAATAGGTCTGCGCATAATGCGGCCGGGCCGAATAAAAAATTTCCTTATCCGCGAACGGAAGCTCATTCAAATCGCCGAGTAACGGCCGAATATCGTTGGCGATTATTCGTCCGCCGTTTTTGAACCATAAATTTTTTATTCCATAATCGATCGCGCCTCTCTCCATGGATTGGACCAGCTCCAGCAGAGGATATTCCCCTTCGCCGACGCAGACGATATCGACATTATCATTGGCAATGACCCTTTCCGGAACTATCGTCGGATGGATACCGCCGAAAATAATCGGGACATTCATTTCGCGTTTGATTAGTGCGGCCATGGAACAGGCCCACCCGTAGAACGTGGTCAGCATAGACAGACCGATCAAATCCGGTTTGTAGACTTTTAATTCGGACACGATCCTCTTTTTCGAATCGAATATCCCGCTTAGATACCGCGAGGAAATATATTCGTCATCGAACAATTTATCATCGATAAAAAGTCTAACCTCATGTCCATGCGCCTTGAGCACCCCGGATAAGTATTCGATACCCAAGCGCTCGTTCGAATCACTCACAAATGCGATTTTCACGTCGTTTGCCCCTTTTCCCGGAATAAGGTCAGATCCGGGATGGAATCCGTCATCCGGACCGAATTATCTTCAGAAAAACAGAACCCCTGCCCGCAATATTCATTAATCTGCCGGTCATATTTATACGCGTCACAGACCGTACCGAAACTGACAAACAATGTTTTCGGCGGAATGGTGATATTCCGGATCTTTCCGGGAATAAACATGGCCCACGGCACGCAGCGGACCCTTTTCAGAAACCCCTTACCGAAACAGTGCGCAAAAAATCTCGTTAAAAAATACACTGCCGCTTTTAACCGGTTGTTCCGCACCAATCGCCGGTATTTCGCGAACACCGGTTCCAGTTTTTCCAGATCAAACAGGTCGTCCAAACAAACGTAGCGGCCGTTTCCTTCCCGATACACTACCATATGCTGAAAATTATAACAGCGCCGCACTTCAAACACCGCAAGCAGCGTGTAATACAGTTTCTGAAATAGAAACAGGTTCCGGCGTCCGATATTCCCGTCGCTTTGCCGTTCGACGATATCGATCAGATCTTCGGGCATCAGCAAGTCGGACGAGGGAAAATTACCGCCGGCATCGCCCAGAAACGACAAGGTCGCGAAACTCACATCCTTAATGAATGGATTGTCCACCGCGTAATCAATGATCGGACGCATTTGATCTTCATTGATGCCCTTGGCGATGGTGACGTTCAAGCCGGTGGCGATATCCAATCGTTTTAAATTATCCAGCGCTTTGCGTTTGACCTCAAGCAAATCCCTTCCCCGCAAACGCCGGTAAACCGTATCGTCGAATCCGTCAAACTGGACACTGATATAATCAACCCCCCATTGCTTCAATCGACAAACATAGTCATAATCGGCCAGCTTGATCCCGTTGGTATGCATATTCACCAGATTGCCATGGCTTTTCAGCAGGATAATCCATTCCCGGAGATCATCACGTAATGTCGGCTCGGCGCCGTAGAGATAAAACCGGGCCCCTTTGTTTTTTTTGATGACTTCCTTAAACGCGGACAGTGAAATATCCGGGACCTTAGCCTGATTGGGATAGAGCAGGCAGATCGGACAATTTAGATTACATCGGTTGCTTAAATATATGTAGAATCTCTTTTGCGGCATCGACACCGGCATCACCCCGAAATAATACCCGGTCAATTCCTTGTAATACCAGGGGTGGTTTGAGATCGTCAGTTCTTCTTTCCCGTGTTCCGGGCAATGTTTTTCCATGCTGATTTTATCGCCGCGTTCCACCACATATGCCGGTATCGTTTTATGACAGCGTGAACACAGGCTTATCGTTTCCCGGATACAATCATTCGGCATCTGCGGCATAATTCCCCCGGTTGGTCCGGCGTTTATCCAAAACAATGCGGATTTTTTTTACCATAAAATAAGCGTACTTATACACGTTTTCTTCGATCCTCAGCCGGGAATCCAAATCGCTGGAAAATAACGTTCGCAAAAACATAAATAACGATGGAGCGATAACCGAGGGAATATAACGGTACAATTTCTTGTTCACGATGAACCGGATCGCCTTCCCGGGCAGCAGGTCAAAGCAAAACAGCAAAATCTTTATTTTTTTCAGTTCCTTATCGCCCCCGGAGGTCCGGCCCGCCGGTAAAGTAAGACATAACCCGCCACCGTCGGTGCCGTTCACTATGTCCGTGTAACGGTCCGCCGACACATCGCTTTTTCCCTGCACTTTGTCCAGCATAACCGTTTTCGGGTAATATCTGAGATGAAAGAAAAAAATCCGTTTCGGCCGCAACGCAGTATATTTCATGTTGGCCTGCAGCAGCTGTTCGTAATCCTGCCCGGGCAAACCGAAAAGATTATCCACGACCAACTGGATCCCGCTGCCTTTTAATGAGTTTATCGCTTCCTCCATGCACGCATTCGAGACAAACCGTTCCAGTAAATTTTCCCGCAGCTCTTTATCCCAGCTTTGAATACCTAAAAAAACGATCCGGCACCCGGCTGAACGCAGATACGGCACGGTCTCCCGGGTCAGGTCACGCGGCTGCATCATACAGAAAAACGGAAGATTTATTTTTTCTTTATAGACGGCGGCAAATTCCCGCAGCCAATCCCGGTCATGGGCGAAACAATCGTCGGTAAACAGGACCCGCTTGATCGCGTAGCGCTGTTTAACGGCGGAGATCTCCTGAATTATTTTCGATACGCTGCGCCGGCGGACATACTGTCCTTTTCCCTGGTAGAGCCGGTGCAGAAAGGAATGACAGCAATAACTGCAGGCATTCGGACAGCCGCGCGACGCGGCGATATAATAGCCGATCTTCAGGCATCCCGGCCACTCGGCATACAGGCCGGGGTCGGAAAGCGGCAGGGCGTCAAGGTCGGCAATAAGCGGACGCACTTCGTTGCGGACCAGTCCCCCGTTGCGCTTGAACCAGATATTCCTTATCGAATGGTCGATCGCCCCTTTTTTCATGCTCTCGACCAGTTCCAGCAGCGGGTATTCCCCTTCGCCGACGCAGACCATGTCGACGGTATCGTTCCGCATTACCTCTTCCGGCACCGACGTCGGATGGATCCCTCCCCAGATGACCGGGACATCCATCGCCTGTTTGATCAGGCCGGACATGGTCTTGGCCCAGGGATAGATTTCCGTGGTCACCGACATGCCGATCAGTTCCGGCCGGTATTCCTTGAGTTGCGCAACGATATGCCGTTTATAGTTGAATACCCGGTTCAGGGTCTTTATCCGGCAATGGCTGTCGTTAAACAACGAGGGGTCGACAAACAACTTCACTTCATGGCCGGCATCCTGCAAAACCGCGGCCAGGGACCGTATCCCGACGTACTGGATCCCCAAACATTGTGACGAATTGGTAACAAACGCTATTTTCATTTCCGAAAAAAACCCTCCCGAGGTAATCCTTTTTTTACCAGCTTACTACTAAGCCCGCCCGGCTGCAATATATTCCGCACGGCAAGGACAAGCCACTGCGCGAGAAAGTATCCATAGCGGTGAAACGCGCTGTTGCGCAGTAACCGGGCATTTAAATCCCGCGCGAAGATGTTCCGGGCGATAAGGATATGCGGCGGTTTCAAAAAACGCGGGAACCGGCGATAGAACTGTTTCCCGATGATAAATTCGCTCAGCCGCCGCGGAAGCAAATCGATGAGTGAAAATAATAATTGATATTTAACCGACGCCTCATTTACCAAATCTCCTCCCATGGCAAAGGACTGGGCATTAACCCCATCCATGATTTCCTCATGCCGCTGCGCGGAAAGCCACCCCCGGCGATGCGCCTCACGGGTTATCCGCGTATTGGGATAATAACGCAGCATATAGTAATAAATCCGGGTCGGCTTTATCCGGGCGTAACGGGACGCCGAGGCCAGGACATCTTCCTCGGAGAGTCCCGGCAAATCGAATATATTGTCGACCATAATATGGATATCGGCCTTCTGCACTGTACGGATAGCCCGCTCCAAAACCTCGTTCGGAGTGACCCGGTTTAAAAGATTACGGCGGATAGAGTCGTTCCAGGACTGAATCCCCAAAAAAATCCCTTTGCATCCGGAAGATTTTAAACATTCCATGGTCTCTTCCGTTATATCATCGGGATGCATCACGCAAAGATACTGCAGCGCAATCTTTTTCTTATATTCCGCGGAAAACTCCCGCAGCCACACCCGGTCCCGGCCGAAACAATCATCCAAAAAGACCACATGCTTCATCCGGTACTTCGCCTTGTTTTCCGCAAGTTCGCGGATAACATTACCCACACTGCGCTGCCGCACATAGGGCCCCTTGCCGGCGTATAATTCTTTAAGATAGGAATGACAGCAATAACTGCACGCGTTCGGACACCCCCGCCCGGTCAGGATAAGATAGGGGTATGTCCGGATATAATGCGGACTCGCCGCATGGAAGATATCCTTATCCGGCATCGGCAGGGAATCGAGATCGGCAATAAGCGGACGAACTTCATTGCGGATAATCTGTCCGTCTTTTTTAAACCACAAGTTCTTTATCGAATAGTCGATCGCCCCTCCGGCCATACTGTTAACCAGCTCAAGCATCGGATACTCGCCTTCGCCCACGCACACGATATCCACCCACGGATTACGGATAACCCGTTCCGGCACCGACGTCGGATGGATCCCGCCGAAGATGATCGGCACGTCCATTTCCCGCTTGATCAACGCCGCCATTTCCCCGGCCCAATAATAAAAATCGGTCACTACCGATATTCCGACGATATCCGGCTTATACGCCTTCAGCCGGGGGATAATGAATTTTTTAAAATCAACCCGTTTATTCAGCCGGCGCAGGGTAATGACATCGTCATCGAACAGCAGAGGGTCCATGAATAATTCCGTTTCATGTCCGGCGGCTTTAAGCACCCCGGATATGGATTGAACCCCCAGCTGCAGGGAAAAATCGTTGACAAAAGCCACTCTCATCGGATATTTTTCCTCCGGGTGAAAATTTTTTTCTTCAGAAAGAAGTAATACCGGCCAAAAATCACATTCCTCGCACAGCGGGATTCCTCGTCCGGAGACAACAACGCCCTGGCGATAAGCAGAAGTGCGGGACTGAAAATCACCGGGAAAAACCGGTAGAGTCGTTTCCGGATAATATAACGCAAAATCCTTCCGGGGACAATATCCATGACGAACAATAATTTCTGCGCTTTCACCAATTCCCGATTTTCTCGGTTTTTCCCCGCCAACAGCGACGTGATCGCAAACCGTTCGTAGTCGCTGCCCTGCTCAATGGCGTCGACCAGGGCCGGGTCAAGCCGTCCTTCTTTCTGCGCTTTCCGGGTAATCTGGTAGTTCGGGTAATATTTCAGGGTGTAAAACAAAATCCGGTTCGGCCGCAGACGGGTATACGGCATATTGATACGGACAATGTCATCCGGTTCCTGTCCCGGTATATTAATAATGTTCTCGACCAGCAATTCGATTTTCGCCTTTAAAATCAGCCGGATCGCTCTTTCCATGGTTTCATTCGAAATCCGACGGTTGAACCACTGATTCCGGATCGCCGTATCCCAGGATTGGATTCCCATATACACCGCGCGGCAGCCGGAAGTTTTCAAATATTCGATCTTTTCCGGCGTCACGGTCCGGGGATGAACCGTACATACGTATGCCCGATTGATTTTTTGCTTATACTCCGCGGAAAATTCCTTTAGCCAGGAGTTATTAAGCCCGAAACATTCATCAAGGAAAAAAACGGTCCTGCTATCGTAAATCCGCCGTGCCGCACTAAGCTCCCGGATAACGCTGTCCACACTGCGCATACGCACCCATGGTCCGGGCCCTTTATCGAATGTCGCGTGTATATACGAATTAAGGCAATAACTGCAGGTAAAAGGACACCCCCGCCCGGCAGCCGTCACATAATGCGTCTTAAAATGCGGACTTTGATCATAAAACAACGTTTTGTC
>JAQULA010000107.1 GCA_028718845.1 Candidatus Omnitrophota bacterium | reverse complement strand
CCCGACCGTAATCAGGATCGACATACCGTTGCCGATACCGCGTTCGGTTATCTGTTCGCCCAGCCACATTATAAACGCCGTGCCCGAGGTCAGGGTGATCATGGTCAGCAGCCGGAATCCCCAACCGCCGTGTTCGACAATCGCCGAACCCATGAAATGCGCCGGGTCTTCCAGGTAAACGCTGATGATAAACGATTGGAACAGCGCCAGGAATACGGTCCCATAACGGGTATACTGGGTGATTTTTTTCCGGCCGTAATCCCCGCCTTCTTTAGCCAGTTTTTCCAGCTGGGGGATAACCACGGTCAATAACTGCATAATGATCGAACTGGAAATATACGGCATGATCCCCAAAGCAAAAATAGTCATCTGGCTCAAGGCCTTGCCGGTAAATAAATCCATGATATCAAACAGCGATCCGCCCTGTTTTGCCGTCACATTGGCAAAAAACTGGGCCAATGCCTGGCTGTTGATCCCGGGTATCGGAATATAACACCCTAAGCGGTATACCGCGATCAAACCCAGCGTAAACACAATCCGCTGACGCAAATCCGGTATCTTAAAAGAATTTAACAGTGCCTTAAGCGTTCTGAGCATTACAATCCTTATTCCTTACGTTCGGTTGTCTTGGCCGGTATAACTTCCACTTTTCCGCCCAGTGCCTCGATCGCTTTAGCGGCCGCGCCGGAAAATTTATTCGCTTTCACCGTCAGTTTTTTGGTCAGCGTGCCGTTACCGAGAATTTTTACCGGCAGATGCGGTTTTTTGATGAATCCCAGTTCCAGAAATTCTTTCGGGCTCACCACCACCTTATCCTGACAGCGTTCCAGGTCGCACAGGCTTACCAGCTGATATTCCTGCTTGAACTTACTGGTAAAACCGCGTTTCGGAATTCTCCGGATCAACGGCATCTGTCCGCCTTCGAATCCCGGGCGTTTTGTTTTTCCGGAACGGGAAAGCTGGCCTTTGCTGCCGCGGCCGGCGGTTTTTCCGCTGCCGGAGCCGGATCCGCGTCCGACAAACCGTTTCTTTTTGCGCGATCCTCTGGGGGATCGTAAATTGTTAAGCTTCAGCATGGTCTTTCTTGTCCTCTTTTTCCTGGCCTTCCGGCGCTGCCGCGGCGGCTTCATTGCCCGCGGCCGGTTCCTGCTCAGCCGTTTTCGTATGCATTTCCTGCTGCAGGGCCATATGCCGCTTGAGCATCTTCAGCCCTTCCATCGTTGCCTTGGCAACGTTAATAACATTGTCGGATTTCAGTGATTTGGTCAATACATCTTTTATCCCGGCCAATTCGCAGATAGCGCGAACCGAGCTTCCCGCGATAACCCCAGTACCTTCCGAAGCCGGCTTCAGCATAACCCGCGCCGCGCTGAATGCTCCGATCACTTCATGCGGAATCGTTGTTCCTTTCAAGGGAACCTCGATAAGATTTTTACGCGCCGTATTCACGCCTTTACGAATGGCATCAGCCACTTCATTAGCCCGGCCCAGGCCGCAGCCGACCTTGCTCCGGCCGTCTCCGGCAATCACCAAAGCGGTAAACGACATTTTCTTTCCGCCCTTGTGCGCCTTGGATACGCGGTTAATCGCAATGACTTTATCTACTATTTCTCCCGCTTCACGTACTGTCTGTTCCAATGTCTCACCTTATTCCTTACTATAAAGTTAAAAAACTAATCCGCCTTTGCGGGCCGCTTCGGCCAGGGCCTTGATACACCCGTGATACAGATAGCCGCCGCGGTCGAATACGACCTTTTCAATCCCTTTGTCTTTTGCTTTTTTAGCCAGGATCTCTCCCAGCAGCGTTGCCGCTTTAATATTGGCCCCGCGTTTACCCTTGCATTCTTCCTGCAGGGTCGTACACGACAACAGCGTGGAATTAGCATCATCATTGATCAGCTGGGCGTACATATTTTTGTGGCTGCGATACACGCTTAAGCGCGGCCGTTCCTGAGTCCCTACTACCTTTTTACGAATTCGTTTGTGTCTTTTTAGTCTTGCTATCTTCATACCAGTCCTTATATTACTTTGCTACCGCCTTGCCGGCTTTTCTTCTCACTTGCTCACCCGCGTAACGCACTCCCTTACCCTTATACGGCTCCGGCGGGAAGAATGCGCGCAGATTCGCTGCGACTTGTCCAACTTTTTGTTTATCGATACCTTTAATGATCAATTGCGTCTGCTTCGGCGATTCAATGATGATTCCTTCCGGAATCGGAAATTCGATTTGGTGGGAGAACCCCAGCTGCAGAGTCACTTTTTTCCCGCTCACCTGAGCGCGATATCCGACGCCGACCAATTCCAATTCCTTCACGTACCCCTGCTCGACCCCTTCAACCATATTGGCGATCATCGCCCGGGTCAACCCGTGCATTGCCCGGTCGGCACGCGCATTGCCGGAACGTTCCACCTTGACTTTGTTCCCGTCAACCGTCACGCTCAGCCGCGCGCCCAGCGGAAATTGCAGTTTACCCTTGGGCCCTTCGATTCCTAACACATCTTTTCCCACATTTACTTTAACCGTTTTGGGAATTATAACCGGACGCATTCCTATTCTTGACATAGCTCCTCACCATATATAACAGATTACTTCCCCGCCGACCTTCTTCAGACGGGCATCCTTATCACTCATTATCCCTTTTGACGTTGAAAGCACAGCCATCCCCGTCCCTCCGTAAACATACGGAACTTTTTCTTTGGGCACATAAACCCGGCGGCCCGGGGTCGAAATACGCTTCAATCCGGTGATCATCGGATCTTTACTGCGGGCATAGCGCAGATAAACACGCAGCACGGCCTGTTTTCCATCTTCAATCCGCCGGTAATTTTCAATGTACCCGCGCTCTTTGATTATTTCCACGATTGCTTCTTTGATGGTAGAAGCCGGAACGTCCACTTTTTCCTTGTTCGCCCGCTGCGCGTTGCGAATTACGGTCAACATGTCTGCAATAGGATCAGTAATGCTCATACGATTCTCCTGTCACTGCTTTGGCTTTTCAACTGAAATTATCGATTACCAGCTCGCCTTGGTTACCCCGGGGATCAAACCTCTTGACGCAAGCTCGCGAAAGCAAATGCGGCATATTTCAAAACGCCGGATAAATCCTCTGCGCCGGCCGCATACCTTGCAGCGGACATAACGTCTGGTCTTGAACTTTTGCGGTTTAAGTGATCTCAGGATCTGACTTGTTTTTGCCATAGTATTTTAGCTCCGAAACGGCATCCCGAAAGAACGCAGGAGCGCTCGTGACTGCTCCGGGTTCTTTGCCTTGATTGCGATGATGATATCCATCCCCTGTACCTGTTTTACCTTATCAATTTCGATTTCCGGAAAAATTGACTGCTCGGAAATCCCTAATGTATAGTTTCCCTGCTTATCGAACGATGTCGCCGAAACCCCGCGAAAATCTTTGATACGCGGCAGTGCGACATTGATCAACCGGTCCATAAATTCATACATCGCGGCCTTGCGCAGGGTAACTTTGCATCCCACCGGCAGCCCCACACGAATTTTGAAGTTGGCGATTGCTTTCTTGGCGCGGGTAATCACCGGCTTCTGTCCGGTAATCATCGCCAGGTCCTGCATGGCCGCTTCCAGAATTTTAATGTCTTCGTGCGCCTTGCCCACCCCCATATTGATAACGACCTTATCCAGACGGGGAACTTCCATTATGCTTTTAAGCTTGAACTGCTCCATCAACTCCGAAACAATCTTACTACGGTATTTTTCTTGTAATCTTGGCATCATTGTTTTACACCATTTCTTGACATTTTTTACAAATTCGTACTTTCGACCCATCCGTTAAAATTTTTGCCGCCAGGCGCGAATTCTTATTGCACCGCGGGCACTGAAACATTAGATTCGAAACATGCAACATGCTCTCTTTCTGCAGAATACCGCCGGGTTTATCCTGGCGCGTCTGGCGCGTATGCCGCTTCACGAAATTAACCCCCTGCACCAGCACACGGTTGATATCCTTGGAAAAACGCAGCACCTTGCCGGTTTTGCCTTTTTCTTTTCCTTTAATTACGTATACTGTATCGCCTTTTTTTATTCTCATCGCTTTTTTGCCTTTTTCCGTTTTGCTGTGTACTTTATATTACTTCCGGAGCTAAGGAAACAATCTTGGTAAACTGTTTCTCACGCAATTCCCTGGCCACCGGCCCGAAAATTCTCGTTCCGCGCGGGTTTTTCTGCGCGTCGATAATGACCACCGCGTTATGGTCAAACCGCAGATAGCTGCCGTCACTACGCCGGACTGAAGCCCGGGAACGCACTACCACCGCTTTGACAACCTCGCCCTTCTTGACCCCGGCACCCGGGATCGCTTCTTTGACGTTGGCGGTAATAATGTCTCCCAACACCGCGGTCGGCTTACCGGAGCGGTTCAAAACGCCGATACAACTTACTTTTTTCGCCCCGGAATTGTCGGCAACCTCTAAAATCGTTCTCATTTGTATCATCGTTAATTACTCCTTGCGCGCTTCAATTATTTCCACCAGCCGCCAGCGCTTGTCTTTGGAAAGCGGGCGGGTTTCTTCGATCCGCACCTTATCGCCCTCCTTGGCCTGGTTCTTCTCGTCGTGAAATTTCGCGTTGACAAATTTTTTAATTCTTTTCCGGTACAAAGGGTGTTGCGTTAAGCGCTCGATACGGACGACCCGGGTCTTATCCATCTTATCGCTTATTACGACTCCGACTCTTTGCTTGCGCGCTTTTTTTTCATTACTCATCGCTCATGCACCTTTCACTTTACTTCCCGCGTCATATCCCTTATTTTTTTTCAGCAAGTTCAAGCCGCCGTAAACACGTCTTGACCCGGGCAATATCCCGGCGCACGATCCTGATCTTATGCGGCTTATCCAGCTTCGCGGTTTTTGATTGAAATTTAAGGTTAAACAATTCTTCTTCCAACTGCCGCAGTTTATCGTCCAACTCCGGCTTCGTGTAATCTTTATATTCTTTTGACTGTATCGACATGCTCCAACCTCTTTAATGATTATACGTGCTTTCTGCTTACAAATTTGGTTTTCATCGGCAATTTTGACGCCGCCAGCCGCATGGCCGACTTTGCCATATCCTCGGGGATACCCTCAATCTCAAAAATTATCTTTCCCGGTTTGATCACCGCGACCCAGTACTCGGGCATACCTTTACCTTTTCCCATGCGGGTTTCCGCGGGTTTTTTGGTTACCGGCTTATCCGGGAATATCCGAATCCATACTTTACCACCGCGGCGAACCGAACGGGTTAACGCGATACGCGCCGCTTCCAGCTGGGTATTCTTCAACCAAACCGCTTCCAGTGCCTGCAATCCAAACTCACCGAAATTGACTTTCGCTCCGCCGGTCGCCTGTCCTTTTCTGCGCCCGCGCTGGCTTTTCCGAAATTTTACTCTACTTGGCATCAACACCATTATTCGCTATCTCCTTCACTAATCACCGGCGCATCGACATTCGCCCGTTTTCCCAGAATAACATCGCCTTTGTATACCCAGCATTTCACCCCGATAGTTCCATAGGTTGTAAACGCCTCCGCGAATCCGTAATCGATATCGGCGCGCAGGGTATGCAACGGTATTTTACCGGCTTTGTATTTTTCCGTGCGGGCGATTTCCGCTCCGCCTAATCTGCCGCCGCAAATAATTTTTATTCCGCCGGCGCCGGAATTGATCGCCTGGGCCACCGCTTTTTTCATTGCCCGCCGGAACGCCACGCGCTTTTCCAGCTGAAACGCCACGTTTTCGGCAACCAGCTGCGCGTCAATCGACGGATTCTGGACTTCTTTGATATCGACAAAAATTTCTTTTTTGGTTATCGCGTGCAATTCCTCGCGCAAACGATCTATATCCGCGCCGCGGCGGCCGATAATAACTCCCGGTCTTCCGGAGAACACCAGTACCCGTACCCGGTTTGCCGCACGTTCAATTTCGATTTTGGAAACACTCGCCGAAGCATAGGTCTTTTTTATGAACTTACGAACCTTGAGATCTTCCAATAGATATGCCGGAAAATCTTTTTTCTTCGCATACCACCGTGAACCCCAGTCTTTAATGTACCCTAAGCGAAAACTTAAGGGATGTACTTTATGTCCCACTTTTCCTCCTCACATCATCATGTTTTTTTTTAGGTGCCGCTTTTTTCTTGGCAATTTCCTTT
>JAQULA010000106.1 GCA_028718845.1 Candidatus Omnitrophota bacterium | reverse complement strand
GTCAGGGTATTTTCAATCAGAAAACAGCTTAACACCACGGCAAATAAAAAAAGCCGCATCAGCTGCGGCCGCAATGATTGCTGCAAAGGAGAACGCAGCAGCACCACGGCCGCAACCAGGCCGAATAGTATCGGGAAAACCGTGCGCAGCACCCGGTGCGCTTCCGGCGTTTTACGCCGGCTGAAAACCAGCCCGGCCGACATCGCCGCCGCGCAGCCCGCCGTCTGCCAGGGTTGCAGCCAGGGGGAAATAGCCGCCGCAGCCAGCAGACACAATCCCCCGGTCAGAACATAATAATATAGCGCCGTATTTTTTTCTCTCATGTGCGCCCCATAAAGTGCAGCCGCAAATCATCGTACCGGCTCAGGCAATAGACCTGAGAACTTATACGATTGAAAACCTGCTTCATTGCCGCGACCGTTCCCCGGGAATCACGCGTTTTATTGTCCAGCAGAAATGATTTCGCATCCAGCACCACCGGAACAATGCCGACATTCTTTTCCATCTTCAGGAATTGAAGGAATTTGACCAGTTCCGGACTGATATCGCTTCCGGCAATAATGAGGGTCGAATTCATCTCGATCATCGACTGGTACCGGGCGATACACTGACGCACCGGCACGGAACCGTCGGCCTGCACCACTGCCAACACATCAAGGATCCGGTAAAAATGGTTCTTGCCTTTTCCCAGATTTATGTGTACCGGATCTTTGGTCGAAGCGCATAAACCGAAAGAGGCGTTTTTATAGAGTAAATATTGGGCCAGGGAAGCTATCGTTTTCACCGAATACTCGAACGCGGTATCTTTGCCGTAACCGGCGTTCTGGCTGATATGCCCGTCCAGCACCAGCATCGCTTTCCACTGCGAACTCAACTCAAAATGACGCACGGTCAATTCCGCCAGCCGGGCGGTGGAACGCCAGTGAATACGCCGCCAGCCGTCCTCCTGTTTGTATTCGCGGATTCCGTAAAATTCCTCATAATCTCCGCTGATCCGGGTGGTTTGTTCTCCGTAACGCGGAGCAATCCGGCCCAGGACGAACGGCAGCTGCTGCACCTGAAAAATTTTCGGATACACGGTCAGCATCGAATACAGCGGAATCTCTTTTTGAAAGAAAAAAAGACCGAATGGATCAAACATTTTCAAACGGATCGGACCGATACGAAAAGACCCGCGCCGGTAACAGCGTTCCTGATAAATAAAGGTAGACTTACCCCGGGACAGCCCTTGGATAAAGATCGTCTTGTTCCGGCGTTCCGGGGCCGCGGCGGTAAATATATCCTCGATGTGGACCGATTGGTAAATGAAGCCGAGATAATTATTCGAAGTGATTTCCACGCTTATCAGATCATCTTCCGAGGCCCGCACGGGAAGATTCCGATTAAACGTGATGCTCACGAAACAAAGACGGGAGATAAGATAACCGAAAAGAATGATCGCCGCGTCGACCGAAAAAGCCGCATACAGCCAAACGATCTTGCTTGCCCATGCCCCCACCAGCAGCACCAAGCCAAAAACAATCATAAAAACAGTTCGTTTTGTCGGCATATATTTTCCGTGATCAGAGCGGAACAACCACTCCCCGTAAAACCTCTTCCAAGACCTTTTTCTTGGTTTTCCCCTCCACCTGGGCTTCGGTTTTTAAAATCAGGCGATGCCCCAGCGTATACACCGCCATTTCCTTTATATCGTCCGGGGTCACAAAATCCCGTCCCTGCAGCAATGCGATCGCCCGGGAAATTTTCATCAGCGCCAATGACCCCCGGGGGCTGGCCCCCAATAACACATCCGGATGCAAACGGGTGGCCCGGACAATATCGGTAATAAAACGAACCATATCCGCGCCGATATATACGGCGGTTACCTGTTCCTGCAGCAGCCGGATCTGATCCAGGGACACGACCCCCTCGATTGTTTCGATGGGATGACCTTTCAATTGCTGGTCAAGAACCTGCACCTCTTCATCCCGTGCCGGATACCCCATATCGATCTGCACCAGGAAACGGTCCATCTGCGCCTCCGGAAGAGGATAGGTCCCTTGGAATTCGACCGGATTTTCCGTCGCCATCACGAAAAAAGGATTCGGCAAATCATAACTGACCCCGTCGATGGTGACGCGCGATTCTTGCATGCATTCAAGCAATCCGGACTGGGTCCGGGGCGTAGTGCGGTTGATCTCATCGGCCAGAACGATGTTCGAAAATATCGGCCCCTGGCGCGGTTCGAATTCCTGGGTTTTTTGATTATACACCGACACCCCGGTAATATCCGACGGCAGCAGATCCGGAGTGCACTGGATACGTTTAAATCCGCCGTTGATCGAACGGGCGATTGCCCGGGCCAGCATGGTTTTGCCCAGCCCCGGCACGTCTTCGATAAGCACATGCCCTTTACTGATCAATGACGCCAGGCACAACTGGATGGTATTGCGTTTACCGACGATAACTTTTTCGATATTCCCGATCAATGACGCGATAATGGATTGAGTTTCCATCGTCCCTCCTGGTTAACGTTTCTTTGCCGCAAGCGCTTTAACATTGACGGCCACATATCGCACCGCTTGCTCCGTAAGATGCGAATGCATCGGCAGGCACAATACGGTTTTGGCCACTTTTTCCGCGGCCGGAAAATCACCGCGGCGATGATTCAGTTCCTTATATGCCGGCTGAAGATGCAGCGGCAAATGATAGACGATACCGGTATGAATACCGCGTTCGAACAGTTTTTTATGCACATCGTCACGATTGGCGAGCAATATCGCGTACAGATGGAACACATGGCCGACGGTATCCGGTTCACCGGGAACCACGACCCCTTCCATCCCGGATAACAGTTCTGAATACAAACGCGCGCGGCTGCGGCGAACTTCGTTCCACGCATCGAGATGTTTCAATTTTTCCCGTAGTAATGCCGCCTGTATCGTATCCAGCCGCGAATTATAACCTCTGACAAAATGCACATAACGGTTTTTGCCGCGGCGGCCCTGGTCGCGCCACATCAACAATGTTTCATAAACGCGTTTACTGTCCGTCGTCACCATGCCCCCGTCACCGCAGCCGCTTAAATTTTTTGTCGGGTAAAAGCTGAAACACCCGATATCGCCCCAGGATCCCACCTTGCGGCTATCTCCTCCGCGCCGAATGATTCTGGCCCCCTGCGCCTGCGCCGCGTCCTCGATGACCTTGAGATTATGGCGACGGGCAATCCGCATAATCGCCGGCATATCCGCGGGATACCCGTAGAGATGCACGGGAATAATGGCCTTGGTCTTCCGGGTGATTTTGCGTTCCAGATCCGCGGGGTCGATCGTAAATGTCCGCGGATCGATATCGACAAATACCGGGGTCGCCCCCGCGTAGGAAATAGTTAACGCGGTGGCGATGTAGGTGTATACCGGACAAAGCACCTCATCGCCCGGACCGATCCCCAAACTTAAAAGCGATAAGAACAGCGCATCGGTCCCGGAGTTCACCCCGACGGCAAAACGCGTACCGCAATACGCGGCAAACTCCTGTTCAAAAAGACGGACGTCCTTCCCCAGGATAAAATCCCCCGTCTCCAAAATCCTTTTAACTGCCGCCAGTGATTGTTTCTTTAAAAATTTATTTTGCGACCGCACATCCAGAAAAGGCACATCCATGACATCATTACTCCTCGATTACCCACAGTTAATATTGGTTATCATCGTATTGCGTCTTTGCGCCGGCTTTTTATCGCGAATCTCCGGCCGCTGCGCGCTTGATCGCGCTGAGCTTTGGCTGAGCTTTCTCCACTCCCGCCGCTTTTTAATTTTTACTCTTTTACCTTTTTACTTATTGTTTGCGTACTTCGTCCCCCGGGCTCCGGACATTTTCCAGCAGTTCAACCGCCGCCTGGATCACATCGGCCGCTTTGATATCCTGTAAACATCGCATTGTCCGGCAATGCGGTTTGGAAAAGTTTGCATAGCAGGGCCGGCATTCCACTGCGGCAGTTACCACCCGATGCCGGAACGCCTCTCCCACCGGCCCATAGACCTGCTCATCGACCGGTCCGAACACCGACACCGTGGGAACGCCCAAAGCACAGGCCATATGCAGCGGACCGCTGTCATTGGCTATCAAAAGGCTGCATTTTTCCAGCAAAGCCGCGCATTGCCCCAGATCGGTCCGCCCGACCGCGTTGATGACCTTTTTATTCCCCAAATCCGCAGCCAGTTTTTTCCCGTTATCCTCATCCGCCGGCGTCCCGAATATGATCACCCGCGCCGAAAACCCCCGGATCAATGCTTGCGCAACCGCGGAAAAACGTTCCAACGGCCATTGTTTATGGTGGGCGTCTTTTCCCCAGCTGCCGCCGCCGAACGGCGCTATGGCGATAATCATTTCCCGGCCGACGCCCTCCCGGAGTAAAAAATCACCTGCCCACGACCGGTCTTTATCTCCGACGACCAAATCCAGCCGTTTTTCGAAGCCGGCGATTCCGCACAGAGCAAGCAATTCTTCATGATAGGAAACCACATGACGCCGGTTAAAACTATCCACCGGCAGCGCCTTGGTCAAAAACCGCCCCCGGTGTTTATAATCAAACCCGAACCGCTGCGGCACGCCGATAAGCCATAACACAAAACTATACTGCGTAACCATAGAAAGGTCGAAGACACAATCAAAATGCTGGGCCCGCAATTCACTCATCGCGCGAAACAAGGCCGCTATATATTCCCCGGGCGCACTCCGCCGTATTTGTTTAAAATCTCCCCGGCTGTAAAAAAACAACCGGTCGATTGCCGGATTGTGCTGTAATACCGGCGCGACGCTGCGGTTACACACATACCCGATAAAACTTTCCGGATAGGCCTTTTTTACCGCCCGGATTACCGGCGTCGAGAATAAAACATCGCCGATACCGAATGGATTAACAATCAAAATTTTTTTCATAACCGCTCCGCGCGCCGGACACACCCAGGCTTGACCGCGAGAAAAGCATCGGCAAAAAAAGCCATAGCGCTACTTTCCGGAAGATAGTTTTTTGACCAGGGTGGGAATATCCACGTATTTGTTGACCAGGTCGATCACCAGATTCGTTTTGGTTTTGTCCTGCGGCCTGATCTTTATGGTTACGTCATGAATACGCGACGCGACATTATAAGTATCTTCCTTTACCAAAAGCACGGGAATATCCGTGTACTTAATCAGGTTCAAAACCGAAGGATGAGGGCTGATCCCTCCGGTTAATATCAAGCCGGACACCGAAGGACCGTTATCGCCGTAAATCAAATGCATGCTGATCGCGGTCAGAATAATATCCTCCCGGTCTCCCGGGGTAATGACCAGACTCTTGTCATCGATATAATTCAGGGCGTCATGCGGTTCCATCGCTCCGACCACGAATTTTTCCACGACATTATCGAGGAAGGTCGCTCCGTAAATGACCTGCGCCCCCAGCTCTTCCTGTAACTGTCCGATGGTCGGTTTACTTAACAGCGGCTCGTAGGGAATGACTCCCAGCACGTCCAGCCCTTTACGCTTCAACCCTTTGCGAACCAATTCATTGACCTTGTCATACTTTTCCGGCAAAACCTTATTAACGATAACCCCCAGGATCTCGACCCTCTCTTTGTCGAACAGGGATTTATTGAGCAGTATCTCATCGATCGGACGGCCGATGCCTCCGGAGGAGATAATGATCACTTTTGTTTTCAACAGGCTGGCCACCGCGGCATTGGACAAATCGAAAACACCCCCCACGCCGGCATGCCCGGTACCTTCAATAATCACCAGTTCATTTTTTTTCGAGATATGCCGGTAGGCTTGACGTATCCGCGCGACCAATTCCGCTTTCCGGGGAGAGACAATATATTTTTCGGTAAACCCGCGGTCAACGGCAATCGGGCTCATGTCCTTAAGCGTACAGCGCATTTGGCAGACATGTTCTATGAGAACCGAATCCTCATCGACCTTATAACCTTCTTCGATCAGATAACGCTGGCCGACCGGCTTGATAAAACCGATCGAACGGAAAATTTTTTTAAGACAATAGATAAGCCCCAGGCTTACCGTTGTTTTACCGTCATTCTGCTGGGTCGCGGCGATAAAAACCGATTTACTCATACAGCTCCTTTGCCTACAAAGACACCTGCCGCGCATACAATGACTCTACCGCGGTAATCAGATCGGAAAGCATACCGTTTACCGGGGCGGGAATATTCAGGCTTTTCGCCTGGCGGACGATCGCGCCGTTTATGTAATCCACTTCGGTTTTTTTCTTATGCAAAACATCCTGCA
>JAQULA010000105.1 GCA_028718845.1 Candidatus Omnitrophota bacterium | reverse complement strand
GCGATCCTTTGCTCTTCTTCATCCTGCCGGCTCAACACCGACCCGGCGACCAGCAAACCGATATTGCACAGCAAAGACCAGAATACTCCGTGAATCAACGGATTGGATATAAACACGCCGAACAGACGTTCCGGATTAAGTAAGGCTATCCCCCACGGCCCTTTCGTCAGGATGGAAGAAGGCAGCCAGCCTCCTTTGATAAAAGTCGGCATCAGCAACGTATACGACCAAAGGACAAATCCGGCGGTCAGCCCGGAAATCGCGCCGGTTTTATTCGCCCGGGGCCAGAATAATCCGGCCACGATCGGCGGGGCAAATTGCAAAAAAGCCGCGAACGCGATCATCCCGATATCCACCAGGGTAAAAGTCACCGCTATTTTTACCGTAAACAGATACCCCAGCAGAATAAAACCGATAACCACCAGCCAGCGGCAGGACAAAAGATGGCGGCGTAAAAACCCCAGCGACTTAACTCTCGACACCAGCGGCAGGATCAGGTGGTTGGTTACCATGGTTGAAATTGTCATCGATTCGGCAAAGACCATACCGGTAGCCGCGGAAACCCCGCCGATGAAGACCAGCAGAACCAGCCCCTGATTTCCCGAAATACTGGGCAAGGACAAAACAAAGCTATCGGCCTGCGCGAGCGGCTGCCCGGCCAAAAGCCCGCCCATCGCCACCGGATAGATGAAAAAATTAATTAAAAACATATACAGCGGGAACATCCACATCGCGGTACGAATATGTTTTTCGTTGGAATTTTCGACAACCGCGACATGAAACTGCCGGGGCACAAACAGTATTGCCGACATGGACAGCAATAAATAGGTCACCCAGGTCAGATAAGAACGGCCTTCCGGATTAATATCGTGAACCAACGGAGCCACGGCTTCTTTGGAAATCGACGTCATAATATCCAGCAATCCGTGGTTGATATAATAAGTCACAAAGATACCCACCGCGATAAACGCGACCAGTTTCACAATGCTTTCCAGCGCTAACGCAACCATCACGCCCCGATGCCGTTCCGTAGGGTCAAGCCGCCGGACGCCCAAAAGAATGGTAAATAAGATCAGGATAACCAGAACCAGGATATGGACCTGTTCCAGCGTCAACGGAGATGATGCCGACTGCGGAGTGCTGTTGGTGATAAGAGTAATCGTCGTAAAAATAGCTTTTAACTGTAACGCCAGGTACGGCAGGCTTCCGACAACTGCGACTATCGTCGCGAGAGCGGCCAGCACTTCCGACTTATTATACCGGCTGGAAATGAAATCGGCGATACTGGTGATCCGGTGGGCATTTTTTATCCGCACCAGTTTGCGCAGCAACACCCACCAGAAAACGATTCCCAGGGTCGGACCTAAATACATGGTCAGGAACAACATCCCGGATGTCGCCGCCTTCCCGACACTGCCGTAATAGGTCCAGGCCGTACAATAAACCCCCAGAGAAAGAGCATACACAAACGGACTGTTGCTTAATTTTTCTCCCCAGGAAGAATTGCGCTCAATCCAAAAAGCGACAATAAAAAGGAGCGCAACATAACCGCCGGTAATCGCAAAAACCAATGGAATACTAAACATATCAACCCGCTTTTTTGTCGCTATCCGATCCGGAGGAATGATAGCGCCGCGTCATACGGAATAGAAAAAAAATACTGACCAGCCAGGCAATAAAAAAATAGGCAAATAAGAACTGCGGCGATTGGTTATCGATATTCGATAAAAACGGCCAGCTGAACAGGATAAAAAAAAAGCCGAACAGGATCATTGCCGATTCGGCAATCTGGGCCACATTTTCCGGTTTTTGCATTTATCCTCCTTTCCCTGCGATCTGTTATTATTATACCATGGAACCCTTTAATTTATTGCGCGGGCACTGCCGGCAACCGAATGGTAAACACCGCCCCCCGGCCCGGATTGCTGCTAACCACGATCGATCCGCGATGCTGGTTAATGATGTTATAGGCCATGGACAAACCCAGCCCCGTGCCCTCCCCGACTTTTTTGGTCGTGAAAAACGGATCAAAAATATGCTCGATATTCTCCGGCGGGATCCCGATCCCGTTGTCGGAGATCTCCATCAATACATTCTCTCTGGAAGCATCAACATTCGTGCTGATCCGGATCTCTCCTTCCGCTGCCGGCTGTCTGCGCTGCCGGATCGCCCAGCGGGCATTGGAAATAATATCAAACACCACCTGCTGTAACAACTGGTGGTCGGCATTTACCAGCGGTAAATCCGGCGGCAGCTGCGTCTGGAGCGTGATATTTTCCCGTTCCAAGGCATGATTAACCAGCTCGATTATCTTTTCCACCGTTTCATTGACCCTGACCGGTTTAAACAGGTTTTGGGCGGCATGCGAAAAACTTAACAATAATTCGGTGATATGTTTACAGCGCAGCGCCGATTGTTCGATGGCATTAAGGATATCCCGGTATTCTTCCATGCTGAATTCTTTCTTTTCCTGCGCCAGCATTTTTACCAGCTGGACATTATTCAGCACCCCGGTCAAGGGATTATTTATCTCATGGGCCACTCCGCCGGCCAGCTCCCCCACCGAAGCCATCTTTGAACTCTGTACCAGCTGGGACTGGGTCTGCTTGAGCTGTTCATAGGCCTTTTCCAAAGCGGCTTCGGCGTGTTTGCGCTGGATAATACCGGCTAAAACATTCGCCACCATCTGCAAAAACTCCTCTTTACGGCTATCACGCTGATGACCGTATTGGGAATATATGACCAGCACTCCGATCGTTTTTTTATCCGCGGAAATAATCGGCACGCAATAATGGCTGTGCGAAATAATCCCCTCATACTTTATGGTATGGCGGACATCGACATCCAGCGAGAACTCCGATTCTTTGCTTTGCGCCGCCTTACCGCACAGGCATTGCCCAAACGCGATACTGCGGCAGGAATCCCGGTTGGCGGAGGAAAGCCCTCTCTGCGCGCTCATCACCAGCACATTCGGTTCGTCTCCCACCTTAAAAATCGCCGCCTTCTTTTCAAAATCAAACCAGGAAATATTCAGAATTATATCCAGACTTCGGTCCAATATCTGATCCAGGCTGAGACCTTCCAGGGACAGTTTCAGCAAAGCACTGATCACCGATTGGATATCGTAATTGCGCTTCGACTCTATTTCGATATTCTTATGCTTGCTGACATCCCGGCCTTCGGCGATTAAAAAAACTATTTTATTTTCGTTGTCCCGCACCGGGTAGATAAAACCGTCAAAATAGTAAATTTTCCCGTTTTTATCATACAGTTCCGCCGAAAAATCCACAAACTCCCCGCGGGCCGCTCGCTGCACCAGTGCTTTTTGTAAGGCTACATCTTGCTCGCGTTTCTGTAGTCCCAAAGGATGCGGCCACCACGGCAATTCCCAAAACAATTTATTTTTGATATCGGCAAGCCGGACGCCCAGCATGTCCAGCGTCGCCTGGTTTGCCTCCAGCAACGCCCCTTCCAGAGTATACAAACCGACCATCTGATTGGTGCGATCAAACGTAACATTTAGTTTAGGCTCGAAAACATCGCGGACCATTTCGATAGCACCGATAATCTCTCCGCTGCTATTATAGAAGGGGACGGCTTTGACCCAAAGGATACGGTCGCCTTTTACCATCGTCTCGGCCACGGCAATGAATCCATCGTTATCTTTTTTTATAACATAATATTGCTTCCCCGCTTCGGCGTTCGGCTTCAGCACCAGATCGATCAGCATCGGCCGGCGCACTCCATAAAACGGCAGGGCGTATTCATAATCCCCCTTGCCCAGAATATCCTCGGCCTTGACTCCGGTCATCTCTTCCATGGCCCGGTTCCAGGCGATAATTTTTCCGGAACAATCGACGGCAAAAGTCGCATCCGGTAAAAAATAAATGAGCCGGGAAAGCTGCTGTTCCGATCCGCACAGTGCTTCGACTTGTTTTTTCAAGACATCGTACGTCTGAGAGCCTTCGAAGAATTGATCGGTCATAATTCTATTCTCCCGTCACTAAAGGCATGCGGCAAAGCCGGCATGCCGGATAATTCCCGCTCGCTTAATTCGACCGCGCCGATTCCTGCCGGCATTGCCGCCGGTTTTCTTTTTTTCTCCAGGCAATCTTAACCAGGGCCGCTATGCCCGAAAACAGCGCCAGCAATCCGATCCGCGTCCCCAGGACATACGGCCTGTCCGCGGCGGAAACATTTCTCATGGCGATAACCGGGATCCATTCCTGCAGGAACCATGCCCCCAGGATAATAAATAAAAATAACGGCGTGATATACTTAATGATGAACTTATATGCGCGCGGGATACGCATATCCGCGCCTTTATGGATTTCATCCCAGGCATTATTCATCCCGAAGACCCAGGCAAACAGGATCACTTCGATCGTGCCGAAAATGACCAGAAAAACCGTGCCGCCCCAGAAATCGAGCTCATCGACTACCCCGTTTTTCAGGAAAAATATCCCCGGCTGGCATAATAAAAAGGTGGCCGCCCCAAAAATCGCTACCGCTTTACGGCGGCTGATATCGAATTCGTCTTCCAGAAAAGCGACCGCCGGCTGGGCCAGCGAAACCGAAGAAGTGATTCCGGCGAGAAACAATAAAAAAAACCAGATAAACGCGAATGCCTGCGCCCAGGGCAATTTATTCAATACCAGGGGCATAGTCACAAATCCGAGATTAAACGTCCCGGATTTAGCGATGGACTCGATCGCGACCGGCCCGAAAAACACAAACGCGGCCGGGATAACGATACTGCCGCCAAGGATGATTTCGGCCATTTCATTGGTACTGGCCGCGGTCAATCCGGAAAGCACGACATCGTCGCCTTTTTTAAGATAACTGGCGTAGGTCAGAATCACGCCGATCCCCAGGCTCAAGGTAAAAAATATCTGGCCGGTAGCCTCCAGCCAGACCTTTGCCGACTTTAACGCCGAAAAATCCGGGTTCCATAAAAATCCGAATCCGTTATTAATATTCCAATCCGGCTTTGCCGGATCGGGCGTTCCCAAAGTAAGTACTCTTATCAGTAAAATGATCCCGCAGACGCACAACAGCGGCATTGCCAGCTTGCACAACCGCTCAATGCCGCCCTTTATCCCGTAATAGATCACCCCGACATTCAAAACAAAAGTAACCAGAAAAAATACATAGGCCCAGCCCGGCCCGTTAAAAAACTCGTTATTCTGAACCCCCTGATAACCGCGCAGAAAATTCTGCATGACCGTCTGGTCGGTAATCGCGGTATATTTTCCGGACAGGGCAAAAAAACTATACCCCAGCAGCCAGGATTCGATAAACGTATAGTAGATAAAAATGACCAGCGGCCCGAAGATACCGATTACTCCGAAATATTTGATGAACCGGTTTTTGCGCCAAATGTTGTGAAAAATCCCCGGGGCGGTCCCGTGCCCGAATCCGCCGCCGTAGCGGCCGAGCGTCCATTCGATCCACATCAGCGGGATGCCCAGAAAAAAAAAGGCGATAAGATAAGGAATGATAAACGCGCCGCCGCCGTTGGAAGCGGCCTTGGCCGGAAAACGTAAAAAATTTCCCAAGCCGATAGCCGAACCGGCCACGGCCAGGATTATTCCCAGGCGAGAACCCCAATTATCCCGTTGTTTAGCCATGCTATTGGGTTATTATAACCAGTCACTCTAAAAGCGTCAATAATACTTGCACAAATAATCACGAATCTTATTAAGAGTACCCGGCTTATATTTGTTTTTCGGTTTTTGCTCTCTTCTTCCATCTCTAAATGAACTACGAGCCATGAGCTACCAGCTACACACTATTTCTCTCTCTACTCTCCACCTTCGGCCCGCTCCCGCTATACATCGGATATTCCAACAACCGGCATTCGATACGGGCGTTAAAGAAGATCAGCCTGCGGCTGGCCTGCAGCCCAACCTGCTTGGCCATCGCCATGTTCCCGGTGAAAATATACCCGGTAAACCCGGAGCATTTTTGTTTAAAGAAATCGCCGATGCTCTTATAGAGCGGGCTAAGGTCCTTTTCCTGCCCCATCCGCAGCCCGTACTCAGGATTCAGCATAATCATGCCTTTTCCCGGCGGCAAAGGGGTATCCTGGAAATCACAGACATGGAACTCGATCAGTTGATCCACGCCGGCGGTCCGGGCGTTTTTCTTTGCGACGTCGATGGCATAGGGATCGATATCCGAGGCGATGATCCGGCAGGGCAATTTTTTGCGCGCATTCGGCGCTACCTCGGCGCGTAAGGACTGCCATTTTTCTTTATCGAAATTTTTAACATGCATAAGCCCGAAATTATTGCGCAACAATCCCGGCGGCCGGCGCAACGCGATCAGTGCCGCTTCAATGG
>JAQULA010000104.1 GCA_028718845.1 Candidatus Omnitrophota bacterium | reverse complement strand
AGCGATCCTTATTTACTGGCCGTTAAACCGGATGCGTTTAATCGAATGAGCGGCCCGGGACGACGGCAATTACGGAGCATAGTTGACCTATGAATCTGGCAAACTGGATCTCGGTAATCCGTATTCTGCTTATTCCTTTTTTTATCAGCGCAGTGGTGTATTATTCGCCGGAAAAGGATTTCCTGCGTTTTGTCGCTCTGGGTATTTTCTTAGTCGCGGTCATCAGCGACGGAATTGACGGTTATATCGCCCGCACCAGAAAGATGAAAACCCGCCTGGGATCGTTTCTGGATCCCATGGCCGATAAACTGCTCCTGAGCGCAAGCTTTGTCACCCTGGCCGTGGCGGATAATATGTCGATGGTTATACCGCTGCCTTTTTGGATGCCGATCCTGGTCATTTCCCGGGACATCATCCTGACTCTGGGGGCATTACTGGTTTATGTCATTAACGGCGACCTTAAAATCACCCCGAGTCCGATGGGCAAAATGACCACGTTTTTTCAAATGTCGACTATTGTTAGTGTCCTGCTGCAGTGGCCGCATTCAAATATTATTTGGAATATCGCCGCTTTTTTCACCGGAGCATCCTGCATTGAGTATATTCTCAAGGGCGGCAGGTTGTTAGGAAACAATAATCAGCACCACGTTTAATGAAGGGACTTATGGGAGCAACCGCGATTGTGGCAATTGTTGGAAGGCCGAATGTCGGCAAATCCAGTTTATTTAATCGGCTGGTGGGAAGACGTCAGGCTATTGTCGAGGCAACCAGCGGGGTAACCCGGGACCGGGTTCACGGTATGGTGCAATGGGGGCGTCATGAGTTCGAACTGGTTGATACCGGAGGCCTGCATTTCTCCGCCGGAACCACATTGTCGGCGGCCATTGTGACCCAGGCAAAAAAAGCGATCGATGAGGCAGACCTTCTGCTGTTTGTGGTTGACATTCAAACCGGTATTACCAGTCTGGACCGCGAAGTCATGGAGCTTATCCGCAAAGCCGGTAAAAAGATCATCCTGGTGGTGAATAAAGCGGATAATCCGGAAATGCTGAACGCTCCTCATGAATTTCATGAACTGGGTCTGTCCGATATTCAGTTCGTTTCGGCTTCGCACGGATTCAACAGCGACGGGGTGCTTGACGCCATTGTCGAGGCGCTTGGACCGAAAATTACCCTTATCGACCAGGCCGGGGAAAAGGCCTTGCGCATAGCCGTTATCGGCCGGCCCAATGTCGGAAAATCATCGTTTATCAATAAACTGCTGCAGGAACAGCGGGTGATCGTCGATAATATTCCGGGGACGACCCGGGACACTGTCGATATTTCGTTCACCTTTGAAAACACAAAATACACCCTGGTTGATACCGCCGGGATTCGCCGGAAAAAAAAGCCGCACGAGGATATCGATTTCTTTTCCCGGACCAGAACCCTGGATGCAATTCAGCACGCGGATGTCTGCATCGTGCTGATCGACGCCCAGCAGGGGATCCGCCGCGATGACCTGCATATTTTCAGCCTGATCAATGAACACCAAAAATGCTGCGTTATCGGCTTCAATAAATGCGATCTGGTTAAGATAACCATCCGGGAGTGCCTGCGGGCTATCGCTGAACAGGCTTCATTTATGGAGTATGCCGCTTGCGTCCTGTGTTCGGCTACGCTCGGTAAAAATATTCACCTTGCCCTGCAGCTGGCTCAGCAGTCGTGGAATAACGGACAGCAGAAAATCAAACAGAAGAAGTTAAGCGAATTGGTGCAGGAGGTGGTTGCGAGAAATCCGGTGTTATGCGCGCAATCCGGGGTAAAAATCCATTATCTTACTCAGGTCAAGGTACAGCCGCCGACATTTGTCATTATCGTCAATCGGCCGGAGCTGATAAAAAAACACTTCGTCCGGTTCCTTGAAAAGGAATTACGGCGGAGACACGATTTCCAGGGAAGCCCGGTAGTTTTGCTGGTGAAAAAAAAACAACGAGACAAAAAAAAGATACAAAAAGAGGAATAATCTAAAAAATGAGTGTTCTTATTGCGGTGGCGGTGAGTTATCTGCTGGGGGCCATCCCGGCGGCGTATCTTTTGGTTAAGATGATAAAGGGCGTCGATATCCGTGAATGCGGCAGCGGGAATGTCGGGGCGACCAATGCTTCCCGGATTATCGGCAAAAAACTGGGTGCGATTGTTTTGATCTTCGATGTCGTCAAAGGAGTTCTGGCGGTAGTCGTTGTCGGCGCATATTGTGCCCGTTTTGTTTCGATTTCTCCGGTATCGGTCCAGTCCTTGTGCGGTCTGAGTGTGGTCGCCGGCCACGTGTTCAATGTTTTTCTAAAAGGCCGGGGCGGGAAAGGGGTCGCGACCGGTGCGGGGGTCATGCTGGGAATCGCGCCGGGGGCGTTGAGTATCGGCGGCGGGGTTTTTCTGCTGGTTGTGGTCGCGACAAAGTATGTTTCTTTGGGGTCGATCATCGCGAGCGTGGTGATCCCGTTTGCCATGATCGGTCTGGGGTATCCGTCAAGTGCGATTATTATGAGTGCGGCACTATGCGTGTTGATCGTAGCTAAACATAACTCAAATATAAAGCGGCTTTTAGCCGGACAGGAACGAAAGGTGTTTGCGAAACAATGAAAATTGCGATTATCGGAGACGGTGGCTGGGGCACTGCCCTGGCAATAATGCTCAGTACTAAGAAATACCGGATCTCGGTATGGAGTGTCGACCCCGGATATGCCGCGGTATTGAACGCCAAACGGGAAAATTTAAAATTTTTGCCCGGGGTAGCGATCCCCCCGGGGGTTGATTTTTCCGGAGACCTGGAGCAGGTTTTGCGCGATAAAGATATGGTGATTTTAGCGGTACCATCGATGTATATGCGCGATGTTCTTAAAAAAATAAAACAATATCCGCTCGGTAACCGGAATTTTCTCAGCGTCACCAAAGGGTTCGAATGCGCGACCACCCAACGCATGTCCGAAGTGATCCGCGAAGAACTGGGTATGGTGCGTTTAGCGGTATTGTCCGGACCGAATATTGCCTTCGAAGTGGCGCGGGGAGTGCCTTCCGCCGCGGTATGCGCTTCGCATAATGTGTCGGTCGCGGCCGCAGTGCAGGAAGCTCTCATGACCCCGGTGTTCCGGGTATACACCAGCAGTGATGTTCTGGGGGTCGAATTGGCCGGATCACTTAAAAACATTATTGCAATCGGTTGCGGCATCTCCGATGGGCTGGGATTCGGGACCAATACCAAAGCCGCACTGTTGACGCGCGGATTAGCCGAGATCTCCCGGTTAGGAGTTTCCCTGGGAGGAAGATATAAAACGTTCAGCGGCCTTTCCGGTATGGGCGATCTGGTAACCACCTGTTTGAGCTCAAAAAGCCGGAATCGCTGGCTGGGAGAAGAATTGGGTAAAGGGAAAAAAATGCGCCAGATTTTGGCTTCCACCGAGATGGTGATCGAGGGGGTTAGTGCCGCCAAAACAGCCCTCAAAATCGCTAAACGTCAGGACGTGGTTATGCCGATCACTCAAGAAGTATACCGGGTGATGTTCCGGAATAAAAGCCCGGTGGCCGCACTGCGTTCGTTAATGCTGCGGGAGAAAAAGAAGGAAATCTAGTTTTTGGGTTAGGTCGGCAAAGTATGCGGGAAGCCGGAAGTCCGGTTCTTGATTGATATAAACGTTGGTGATGGGGAAAATAATATGGGGACTGGTTCCGAAAAAAAACGAAATCCATTAAAAGAAGTGGCGGATCTGTTCTTATTTTTGTTCTGGATTGTTTTTCTCGGGTACATATTCCCGGCGCTATGTCATTTGCTGATTAATTTTTTTAAACTGGTCATATTCGGGGAATGCAAAATCAGCGAATTTGACTGGCAAGTTTACTCCTTGGTTCCGGTTAATGATTTTTATCAACGAATGTTTGAATACGGTAAGGACTTTATCTTTGGGTTAAAACATTGATTTGACCGCTATTTCCGAACCCGCGTCAATACTTTTCCCGATGAGCTCAGATATCCAAGCTCAAATCATCACTGTGGTTTATACATTAAAAACAATGTGTTTAAAAAAATGTACAATGATAATCTTTATAAATTTATTAATTTGATTTTTATTAACTATTTAACTATAAATGCATTTGGTCATTGCAACCGTGAAAAAAATATTACGTTTTTCTGGCATGGTTGATGCTTGTATATAGCTTCAAGTTAAAGCTTTTGCCGGCAAAGGGGCAAGGTTAACCAGGAAGGGAGGGGCAATGGATAATGAAAGCGTGATTTTGCTGAGAGAGCAGTTTTCCCCCGGCAATATCCAGGAGAAATATTGTGATAACATAGTGGCAATAATGAATTACGAAAATGCGGTATTATCGGTGGCCCGCGATGTTTCCGAGCTTATGTTTGCATATCCGCAGGAGTCGGATCCCGGGATTTATGTGGTAGCCGTTAATGGTACGGTGTCTGTCGCTAACAACAAACGCGCGGTTTGCCGTTATCTGGAAACGATCGATGACGAAACGGATTGTGAGATTCTTGCGCACAAGCTGGGATCCCGACTAGATTTAGGATTATACGCCGCGTTACGCGGATATGCGTTGGTTTCCGCATAAACTGAGCGGCTCCGGTCATTATAACGGAATAATGGAATTGAAAATCTCGATAAGGAGGTCGAACGATATGGTTGTATTGATGCTTATCAGTGCATTGCCCCTTTGCTTTGATTGTTGTTTCTGCGCGTGAACGTACCGCGGTGTTTTCATTATGCCGACGGCACTGCGGTACGTGTCTGTGCCGGTTCGTCGGCCTTCCGATTAATTAATCCCGCTTCTTCCGGAAATACGGTTATACCCATGCGATAAGGTTATTTTTTTCTTGCAATTTTAATCCGTTCATAGTAATCTAATGTCGAACTTGCTGCTATTTATCGCAATACGGCGGCAACGGGGCGTGGCGCAGTTTGGCTAGCGCGCTTGAATGGGGTTCAAGAGGTCGACAGTTCAAGTCTGTCCGCCCCGACCATTTTACTTAAAAGGAGTTAAGCCGAAAACCTTCCGGACAGCACTCGTCACGTTATAAAGTAGACAGTCTCAACAGAGCAGGGGCATAATGAACGAAGATATTTTTTATTATGAGGGCAAGTCGGGACAACAGGAGCGCCGCCGTTTTGTCCGAATCGGTACTAATTTTGTGGTCAGCTATTATGTGTACCCCGGGCATCTAAATAAAACCGACATGTCTCTAACCCGGAATGTAAGCGTCGGGGGTATTTGTTTTACCACCGATAAGCACTTTCCTCCGGGAACCATCCTGCATATCACGCTGCGTTTGCCCAAAGTAGTGAAATTAATCGAAACTCTCGGTGAGGTTGTTTACGTGCAACAGGAGAAAAATAAAAAATTCCTGTTCGACCTGGGTGTGAAATTTCTTCAGGCCAGCGAAGAGGATTTGTACCTTTTGGAAAATATCATTAAAGACTGCGCTTCTTTGCAGACAAAACTGGAACTGGACCTTACGACCAGGGAACATCAGAAAAATGAAGATAATTAACCTCGGACTGATCGGATTCGGAACTATCGGCAGCGGCGTGGTGAAGGTATTTCAGGATAAGGCGGCGTTGCTTGAACGCAGTCTGGGCGTGACCCTGAGACTGAAAACAATTTGCGATCAGGATATTCTCAGCAGCCGCAATGTGACTCCGGCCAACACCGCGCTGACCACGGATGTTAATGCGGTGTTGCACGACCCGGATATCACGATCGTGATTGAGCTTGTCGGAGGCATTCACCCGGCAAAAGAATTTATTATTGAAGCGTTGAAGCATAAAAAATTTGTGGTTACGGCCAACAAGGCTTTGCTGGCGGAAGAAGGCGAGGAAATATTTAAGACCGCGCGCGAAAACGGGGTGGCGGTATATTTTGAGGGGAGTGTCGGCGGCGGGATCCCGGTGATCAAAGTTTTGCGGGAGGGGCTCATAGCCAATGATGTCGAGGATGTTTTCGGCATTATTAACGGAACAAGTAATTATATCCTCACCCAGATGTCCCAGGAAGGGTGCGATTTCAAGACCGCATTGCGCGAGGCCCAGAAAAAGGGCTATGCCGAAAAAGATCCCAGCCTCGATATTAACGGAGTCGATTCGGCCCATAAAATCGCGATTTTGGCTCAGATGTGTTTCGGCCAGAGGGTTAATCTTAACGATATCTACGTCGAGGGTATCCAGGACATAAGCCTGCACGATATCCGCTACGCCGATGAGTTGGGGTATGTTATCAAACTGCTGGCGATTGCCAAACGCCGCAGCCGGGATATTCAAATACGCGTCCATCCCACGCTTATTCCTAAAGATCATATTATGAGATCGGAAGAGCGT
>JAQULA010000103.1 GCA_028718845.1 Candidatus Omnitrophota bacterium | reverse complement strand
CTGGGGGCAAAAGCGATTATTATCGCCGGCTGGCCGTTATATCTTATTCCGATCGCAAGCATGTCGATGCTGGTGGCGATTCTGATCGATCCCGGGGTAGCATTGATGATAACGATTATCGTAAGCATGTTTATCGGCGTGTTGACCGGGCTGCGGTTCGATATGCTGTTGATCATGCTCGCCGGCGGAGTAGTCAGTATTTACGCGGTACTTAATGTGCGCCGCCGGCGCGACCTGACCAAGGCGGGGTTCCTGATCGGGCTGACCAATATGGTCGCGATCATCGTCTCGGGGCTGATTAATTTCGTTTCCCTGAATCAGCTGGTGATCGAAAGCGGATGGGGATTGCTCAACGGTATCGCTGCGGCAATTATCGTCAACGGGGTGCTCAATGTTTTTGAAATCGTATTCGGGGTTACCACGAATATCAGTTTGCTGGAATTGTCCGATTTGAACCAGCCGGTATTGAAAGAACTGGTATTAAAAGCGCCCGGTACCTATCATCACAGCCTGGTGGTCGGAAATCTTTCCGAATCGGCGGCGGAAGCGGTGGGGGCAAACAGTTTACTGGCCCGGGTCGGCGCGTATTTCCATGACATCGGAAAACTGCGCATGGCGACTTATTTCAGCGAGAACCAGCCGCAGGCGGAAAATAAACACGATAATCTCAGCCCGACTATCAGCAGTCTGATCATTATCAATCATATCAAAGAGGGGGCCGAGCTGGCCAAGAAATACCGGCTGGGAAAAGCGATAAACGATATTATTATCCAGCATCACGGCAACGACGTGGTGCATTATTTTTATCACCGCGCTTTGGAACAGCGCGGGGACCAGGATACTGCCGTCCAGGCGGAGGATTTCCGTTATCCCGGGCCCAAGCCGCAGTCGAAAGAAGCGGCGATTGTCATGCTGGCGGATTCGGTCGAGGCGGCTTCGCGCTCGATACCGCAGCCGACTCCGGAAAAAATCAAAGACATGGTCCACCGGATCATAAACAATAAATTTATCGACGGACAGCTCGATGACTGCAACCTGACTTTAAAGGATCTGCACGATATTGCCGAGGTTTTTGCGCATATTCTTAACGGAATTTTTCATACCCGGGTGGAATACCCCGATTTTAAGCCGGTCTCCTATGAACAAAATAAAAATAAAGAATCAGCAGAAAAAAACAAGGGTAAACCGCCCCGGTCTTGAAAAACTGGCCGATATGGTGCTGCGCCGTCACGGTGTGGACGATACGGAGGTCAGCGTGATCCTGGTCGATGACCGCAGCATGCGTGTTTACAATAAACGATATTTGCACAAAGACCGGCCGACCGATGTGCTGGCGTTTCGCATGGCGGACGGAAAATTCGGCGATTTGCATCCGGAATTGCTCGGCGATATCATTATTTCGACCGAAACGGCGCGGCGGCAGGCCGGTCTGCTGGGGCTGGCCCCCCGGGATGAAATCGCGCTGTACCTGGTGCACGGGCTGCTGCATTTGCTGGGGTATACGGACACAACCCAGGCGGGGTTCCGCCGGATGGATAATAAACAAAAGGAATTGCTGGAAGCCTATGCATCGACGTAGATTGTTTGAAAGCTTCAATTACGCTATCGAAGGGTTCATGTATGTGGTGAAAACGCAGCGCAATATGCGGCTGCATTTTTTGCTGGGGATCATCGCGCTGCTGCTGGGGTTGTATTTCAATTTTTCCAAAGTAGAGTTGATCCTGCTGTTGATCACCATTTGCTTCGTGTTTGTCGCGGAGATGTTCAATACCGGAGCGGAATTGATAATCGATTTGATCACCGACGAATTTCATCCCCTGGCCCGGATCATCAAAGACGTGGCCGCGGGCGCGGTGCTGGTGGCCGCGGGCAATGCCTTGTTCGTGGGATATCTGTTGTTCATATCGAGTACCCCGGGCGATGCGATGCAGACCGGTATCGATTATATCCGGACGAAGCCGCTGCATATAACTTTTATCTCTTTGCTGGTGGTTTTGAATACCGTGCTTTTTTCCAAGGCTAAAACCGGCCGCGGTAAACCGTTACGCGGGGGTATGCCTTCCGGGCATTCGGCAATCGCGTTTGCCGTATGGGGGGTAACCCTGTTTCTTTCATCGAGTAAGCTGTTGATTGTGCTGGTGCTGATATTGTCCATCCTGGTGGCCCAGAGCCGTATCCGGCCCGGCTTTCATTCGTTGAAAGAGGTGGCGGTGGGGGCGCTGGTCGGTCTGGGGATTACCAGTCTGATTTTCTTTATTTTGCAGTTATGAGCATTATCCATAAAACCGAGGCGATAGTCCTGGAACGGCGCGATTACCGCGAAACAAGCTACCTGCTGAGTTTTTTTACCGCCGATTTCGGGAAAATACGCTGCCAGGCCAAGGGGGCGCGCCGCCGGGCCGGTAAGTTCGGGACAAATTTCCTGCCGTTAAGCTATAATACGATCGTTTTTTACGAAAACCGGAAGAATGAACTGCATATTATCAGCCAGGCCGACCTGCTCGAGCATTTCGGAAATATCGATAAGCATATCGAAAAGCTGAGTTACGCGTCTTATTTTCTGGAACTGGCCAATACGGCCATGCCGTTTGAAGAAAAAAACTACGATGTTTTTATTTTATTAACGAATTTCTTGAAATTTTTGGATAAAGAAGATACAATACATACCATTGCACGGGTTTTTGAAGTCAAATTCTTAAACCTTTCCGGGTTTAAACCCCGCCTTGATTGTTGTGTGCATTGCGGCAGTCAACTGTTTGATAAAAGCAGATTTAGTTATGTGTTGGGGGGCTTGCTTTGCCCGGATTGTTTTGGGGCGGACCGGAAGGCGCATACTCTGCTGCAGGGAACGATCGCGACGATTAAGCATATTGAAAAGTCCGGATTGGATAAAATCGTCAATTTCCGGATGGTTCCCCGGGTGGCGGATGAGCTCGAAGAGGTATTGCGCCGGTTTATCGATTTTCATATCGGCGGCGATTTTAAATCGCTGCAATTTTTAAAAAAAGTTCGGGGTGAGCATGTCTGAAACGACGATGGAAAAAATAGTGTCTTTGTGCAAACGGCGGGGATTTATTTTTCCGAGTTCGGAAATTTACGGCGGCCTGGCGAGCACCTGGGATTACGGCCCGCTCGGCGTGGAATTGAAGCGTAATGTCAAGAACGCCTGGTGGAAGGCCGTGGTGCACGGTCGCGAGGATATGGAAGGACTGGACGCGGCGATCTTAATGCATCCGGAAACCTGGAAGGCCTCCGGTCATGTGGACGGATTTTCCGATGCTTTGGTCGATTGCAAGAACTGCAAAAAACGGTTCCGCGTCGATCATTTACCCGGAGAAGGCAATATCCGGACCTGCCCGGGATGTAAAAAAGAGATTGACCTGACGGCAAATCCGCCGCGGGCGTTCAATCTTATGCTCAAGACCTACCTTGGGCCGATAGAAGACGATGGCGCGATCACTTACCTGAGGCCGGAAACCGCCCAGGGGATCTTCGTGAATTTTACCAACGTGCTGGATGCCCGGCACCGCAAACTGCCGTTCGGTATAGCGCAAATCGGAAAAAGCTTTCGTAACGAGATTACCCCGGGAAATTTTACCTTCCGTACCCGGGAATTCGAGCAGATGGAGATTGAATATTTTGTAACCCCGGAGTCCGCCGGGGAATGGTATGAGCGGTGGGTGGCCGAGCGGTTTGCCTGGTACGTGCGCCTGGGAATTCGCGCGGATAGTCTGCGTCAGCGCCAGCATGCCGCGGATGAATTGGCGCATTACGCCAAGGGCTGTACGGATATCGAATACCTGTTCCCGTTCGGATGGTCCGAGTTGGAAGGTATCGCCAATCGCGGCGATTTCGACCTGGCGCAGCATGCTCAGCGCAGCGGTAAAGACCTGACTTATTTCGATCAGCCGGCCAATCGGCGGTTTCTGCCCTATGTTATCGAGCCTTCCGGCGGGGTCGACCGGGCGACGCTGGCGTTCTTAGTGGATGCATATCGTGAAGAGGAGGTGAAGGGAGCGACGCGGGTGGTTTTGGGGCTGAATAAGGAATTGGCTCCGTTTAAGATTGCCGTTTTACCTTTATTAAAAAACCGGCCGGATATTGTGGAGCTGGCCCGGAAAATTACTGGTGGCTTAAAGAAAAAGTTTGTGGTAAAATACGATGATACTGCCGCCATCGGCAAGCTGTACCGACGACAGGATGAGATCGGTACGCTGTACTGTGTTACCGTCGATGTGCAGTCGTTGGAGGACCATAAGGTTACGGTGCGTGACCGGGATACCATGCAGCAGGACAGAATTGACCTGGAGGCATTGGAAGATTATTTAACAACCAAACTGACATAGTGGAATTTTGGATCGTTTGAAAGGGGGATGTTGTAGTAATGGCAAAGAAATATGTTTATTCATTCGGCGGAGGAAAAGCTGACGGTAACGAGAGCATGAAAAACCTGCTTGGCGGCAAGGGTGCCAATCTGGCGGAAATGGCCGGGAATCCCGGGCTGCGCTTGCCGGTACCTCCGGGATTTACGATTACCACGGAAGTGTGCACTTATTATTACGATAATAAACGTTCCTATCCGGCGGAGCTGAAGGCGCAGGTCGCCAAGGCGCTGGCGAGGGTGGAAACATTGATGGAGAAAAAGTTCGGCGACTCGAAAAATCCGCTGCTGGTTTCGGTGCGTTCCGGGGCGCGGCGTTCTATGCCGGGGATGATGGATACGGTACTGAACGTCGGTCTTAATGACGTGACCGTGCAGGGACTGATCGAACAAACCGGGAATGCGCGTTTTGCCTATGATGCCTATCGCCGCTTGATCATGATGTATGCCGATGTGGTTATGGAAAAGGCCGAGGGATTGACGCCTAAAGGCGGAAAAGGCGTGCGCAAAATGCTCGATGAAAGACTGGAAGAAGTAAAAAAACGCAAAGGGTACAGTAATGATACCGAACTTACCGCCGACGACCTGAAAGCCCTGGTGGCTGAATTTAAAAAACTGGTTTTGGAAATTCTGGGCAAGCCTTTCCCGGAAGACCCGCTGAAACAGCTTTGGGGCGGTATAGGCGCGGTATTTATGAGCTGGAACGGCAAACGCGCGATCGAGTATCGCCGTATCGAGCGTATCCCGGATGAATGGGGTACGGCGGTAAATGTCCAGAGCATGGTGTTCGGTAATATGGGTGACGACTGCGCGACCGGAGTCGCGTTTACGCGTAACCCGGGCAACGGCGAGAACCAGTTCTACGGTGAATATCTGGTCAACGCCCAGGGAGAAGATGTGGTAGCCGGTATCCGTACCCCGGGACCGATCAATGCCTATTCCAAAAACGCCCAGAGCGAGCATATGCCGACCCTGGAAAAAGTAATGCCCAAGGCCTATAAAGAATTGGACTCCATCCAGGACCGCTTGGAAAAACATTATAAAGACATGCAGGATATCGAGTTTACCATTGAAAAAGGAAAACTGTTTATGCTGCAGTGCCGGGTCGGGAAACGCAACGGGGTTGCCGCGGTGCGTATGGCCACGGAAATGCATAAAGAGAAACTGATCGATGCCAATACGGCGATTATGCGGGTTGGACCGAACCAGCTGGTGGAACTGCTTCTGCCGATGCTTGATCCTAAGGCCGAGCTGGCGAGCAAGCCGGTGGCAAAGGGATTACCGGCCGGTCCGGGCGGGGCCAAAGGCCGGGTAGTGTTCACCTCCGAAGAAGCGGTGGCATGGGCCGGGCGCGGAGAAAAAGTCATCCTGGTCCGGGAAGAAACCTCTCCGGAAGATGTCGACGGTATGCATAAATCGCAGGCGATCCTGACCTCCAAGGGAGGGATGACGTCGCACGCGGCATTGGTTGCCCGCGGCTGGGGAAAATGCTGTATTGTCGGCTGTGCCGATCTTGAAATCGCCGATGATCACAAATCGTTTAAAACCAAAAGCGGCGCGGTGATCAAGGAAGGCGAATGGGTTTCCCTGAACGGTACAAAAGGCCTTGTCTATCAGGGGAATTTGAACCTGGTTGATGTCGACATTGAACATAATCAGGCGTACAAGGACCTTCAGAAACTTGTCGATAAAGTACGTGTGCTTAAAGTGCGTACCAACGCCGATACACCGAAGGACGCTGCCAAGGCACTGCAATTCGGAGCCGAAGGCATCGGATTGTTCCGTATCGAGCATATGTTCTACGGTGAAGGATCGGACAAACCGCTGTTCCTGCTGCGCAAGATGATCATGAGCAAGACCATCGAAGAACGCCAGAAGGCATTGGACGAGCTGTCCGTGTTCGTGAAAAACGATATCAAGGCGACCCTGGAAGTTATGAAAGGCATGCCGGTAACCATCCGTCTGATTGACCCGCCGCTGCATGAGTTCGTGCCGCACAGCGAGGATAAGCTGGAAGCGCTGAGCCGTGAATTGGGCGTGGACATGAAAGAACTGCATAAACGCGCGGACA
>JAQULA010000102.1 GCA_028718845.1 Candidatus Omnitrophota bacterium | reverse complement strand
TCCGCATTTACTGCCGGGATCGTCTAAGCCGGTGTTGATTGCCGGAGAGGAGTCTCAGGGGTTGAACCTGCGGAGTCAGTCTCAGGACCCGGCCTATGTTGTTCTGGAAAAAGACGCGTTGACCGCGGGATTGAAGATGCTGGAAATTGTCACGAAAACCGGCCGTTCCCCGGAGCAGCTTGCCGGGAAACTGCAGGATGTTATCGGTTATTTCGTTTATCAGCGCGGCGGGGTCGATTTACGGTCCAAGACAACCCCGGACAAAATCGACGAGCTGAAAGCCGCTTTGAAAAAGCAGCTTGATTTCCTTAAAACCCTGACGCAGAGCGCCATGATCACCGAGATCGGCGGTAAAAAGATCAAGGCCGCTATTTTCGATGACGGTTATAAATTCGTGTTCAGCGATGATTCCTGGTTTTGCATTCGTTTTTCCGGTACCGAGCCGGTCGTGCGTCTTTACAGCGAAGCTCCGGCAGAAACGCTGGAACAGGCGGAAATCATCCGCAAGGGTAATCAGCGGATCGGGGAGCAGCTGCTGGACGCGCAGGGGTTTGACGATTTGCTTGCCGCAATGCCGGACATGGCGCGGGCGGCATTGACGGAGATCGATTATATTACGCGCATGCTCGGCGCCGAGGGCAATTATGCCACGGTGGTGGAGGTATGGAAACGCGCGACCGACCCGGTGGCCTTGATCAATGAATACAGCCGGGTCAGCGGGAAAACGGTTGAAGACGTTCTGAAGGCGTTCGACGCGACCGACTTTCTGAAATCGTTGTCCGCGCTTTACCGCTGGAGAACCGCGGGCGCGCTGGACCAGGCCGAATACGCGGTAAACAGTCTGGAAATTTCAGTTACCAATGAAGAATACGAAGGTACGCTGCCGCAGCCGGATGTCATTGGCCAGCCGTTGTCGGATTACCTGAGTCTTATGCGCCAGATCGCGCCGAATGTGCCCAATGTTTTCCGCGACGGTATGGAAGGGTTCGTGGGCACGTTCTTAGGCCAGGCACAAACGGTAAAAACGGAAAACCCGGATTTGAAGGATATTGTCGAACGGTTGAAAAAATTCCTGGCTACGGTTGATCTGACCAGGATCCGTTATATCGTAACTTCCGGAATCGGCGCCAATGAGATGTATTCGCATCAGCTGGCAGCGGCAATGAATGCTTTTTTTAGCGCCATGGGCATAAAAGTGAGTTGGATTGTGGTGAATAATCCGGAACACCTTGCGATTATTCCTAAAGATGCGGATGACGGTAATACGATCGTGTTTGAAATGTCGCGCAGCGGCAAGACCGGAGAGACGCGCGATTTATTTAATGCCACGAAAGACCGGTTTAAAACCCGGGTGGTCGCGGCAAACGGCGAAGCGCTGTTCAATCTGGCCAAAGAGTTGGAGTCCGCGGGAGGCAAAGTCCTGGTTATCGACGATACTCCCGGGCATATCGGCGGCCGGCAAATGAACCGCAAAACCCTGATGGTTTACGCGCCGCTGTTTATCGCTTTGGCCGGAGGGCTGAAGGATATTTCAAAGGCGGAAGAGTATTTACGCGCGTATGTCCTTTCAATGCTTTCGGCGAATTATGTTCTGGATTATCGCCATGGATTGGACAGTTATGGCGTGGCCGCGGCGGAATTTTTATTGCGTCAGCGCGAATCCGGAAGGAATAAGTTCGCCGTGCTTTACGATGATACCTTGTATCCGGCATCGAAGGAACTCGGACAGCTGGTCAACGAAGGCGGGAACAAGATTATCGCCGGAGGCGCCAATTTCAATATATTGGACAGTTATTCCCTGAATAAGGACCGGGATTTAGTGGATATGGTCGCGGCAAAGGCGGCGCAGTCACAGGTATTTGTGGTGTTGTTAAATCAGAATTCGCCCGCTTATGACGATCAGGCCGCGTACGTTGAAGCGTTAAAGCGCAAGGGCATCCCGGTGCTGGTGATCGGTGTCGACCTGCGCGAAAATGATTTGATGTATAACTTGCAGACAATCGCTCGGCTAAGCAGCTTGTTACAGGATATCACCGTATATTTTACCAATATTACCCAGCAGGATGCCAATGCCAATCCCGCGGTGAAACTGGTGCGGGAAATCACCGCGGCAATGACCGCCATGATTAAAGAAAAAGTGGCTAAGGGAGAAACGGACCTGACCTTGACCGCGGATGAAGTATTTGCCCGGATCAAGCAGACGCAGGAAAAAGGCCTTATTGACGCGAAGGGGAAGCTGGATAAACTCGGGGTAACGCGTACGGAGTTTAATCCGGTTTTTGAGCAATTCCGCAGCGCGGTTACCGGTTTGGCCAAGGCCTTGGGGATTACGGAAAGCAAGGCCACGTTCATTTATATGAAAGCGATTTCCGATGTGGTGAAGACGGATATGAGCGAGCCGGGTAAATTGCACGGGTCGCAGGAAGTCGAAGAGGCGTTTAGCCGTACCGGCCTGGCCGGAATGATCAACACGCTGGCTCCGGCGAAGCCTCCGGTTTCTCTGGACAAAGAAGTGATCGTGGAAGCTACGGACACAAGCCGGGTTTCCGTGTTTGCCGATAAACAGACGCTGGAAACCGTGACCCGGTCCCAGGGAGATACGGCCGAACGGATCGCCCAGTATTTATTCGAGATGTGGAAGACCGGCAGGTATGACATGAAATACATGCCGTTGGCATATCCGGAAGCGGAAAGGAATAATCCGCAGATTGCCGAATTACGGCGTTTTATCGTGGAAGAATTTGGCGATATGGATGTTACATCGCCGCAATGTCCGTTCCCGAACATGGCGCATACCGGGTTTGAAGCCATCGTGTCGCACCCGCTGAAAGTATTTTATTTGGCGGTTGCCTATACCGATACTTATGGCAATGCCCTGGGTCAATCGGAAGTGGAGCCCGGCGTTACCGTGGATAAAGCCGCTTACGTATATAACCTGGCTAACGATTACCGGGCCCCTTATGGAGGATCTCCCAGTGTCGTATTCAGTGTGAAGAGCGGAAAAGAATTGGAATACGTGAAAAACATTCTGGTTGCGGCCTTGAGTTCATTCAGAAAGAAGATCGATCAGTTGCCCCAGCCGGCGATAGCGGGGGCCGATAAAGCGGTTTCCTCCGGAGAACCGGCGATCGATGCCGCTATCGGCGAAGTTGCTCCCGGGTTCGCGGGAAAGAAGCTCGAACAGGCGATCTAAACCGGTAATTTAGCCGGGTTCTTTTCGGCCCGGGCTTTGCCGGCATACCGGTTAAGTTTGTCGGGAGTTTGCGAAAATGTTTGACAACGACCGGGTTTATGTTATACTAGTGCGAGTAGAGGTTTAATTGAAAAGATTAGCGTATGTTTGGCCGTAAAGGAAGACAACTAACCTTTACGGCTTTTTTCTTCAATACCCAATATCGGGTGTGTCGCAAAGCAAAGGAGCAGTTATTAAGAACATACGGACTTCAAAAAAAGGTAGAAAATGTCGATATCCGTCGTGTAAGCACAATTTAAGTGTTTACAACCACGAAGTATACTGTCATGTTCATCTACGGGTTATCGACCAAAAGAAAAATGGGAAAGGTTCTTCATCATTATGACAAACAAAACTATTATTACAAATTATATTCCGCCGGAGGATAATCAATCGCCGCAGAATTTTTACGGCATGGGGATCGCACCCCGGATTCTTGATGTTCTTGAACGGATTAACTTTAAAAACCCCACCCCGATTCAGGTTCGGGCGATCCCCCTGGCAATATCCGGACAGGATGTTATCGGTATCGCGCAGACCGGGACCGGGAAAACGCATTCGTTTGCCATTCCGATGGTCCAGTTGCTGGCCCAGAAAAAAGGGATCGGATTGGTACTGGCTCCGACCCGGGAATTGGCGATCCAGATCGATGAGGCTTTTCATGACATCGTTCAGGCGTTCGGGATGCGTACGGCCTGCCTTATCGGCGGCGCTTCCATGGATGACCAGGTGGCGGTGCTGCGCCGGAATCCGCGGATCATAATCGCCACGCCGGGACGGCTGATCGATCATATGAGCAAGTGGAATGTCGTGCCCGAGGAAGTGGAAATGCTGGTGCTTGATGAAGCGGATCGAATGCTGGATATGGGGTTTGCTCCCCAGATCCAGTTGATCTTAAAACATGTTCCGAAGCAGCGGCAGACCATGCTGTTTTCCGCGACTATGCCGCAGGAGATCATGAAGATCGCCGCCGAACACATGAAATTGCCGGTATCGGTGGAAATCGCGCCGCCGGGAACCACGGCCGAGCATGTAACCCAGGAATTATTTATCGTTAAGAAAGACGCTAAATTGCCTTTGCTGGGCCAGATCCTGAAGCAGTATCACGGCCCGATACTTTTATTTTCGCGGACCAAACATAACGCGCGCAAACTGACCCGGGCGATCCGGACCATGGGGCACAGCGCCGCGGAGATCCATTCCGATCGTTCTCTGCCGCAGCGGCAGGAAGCGCTGGAAGGGTTTAAGTCCGGCAGATATAAAGTGCTGGTTGCCACCGACATTGCTTCGCGGGGGATCGATGTGACCGGGATCCAGGTGGTTATTAATTACGATCTTCCCGAAGACGCCAATAATTATGTTCACCGTATCGGACGAACCGCCCGGGCCGGGCAGAAGGGGCATGCGATTTCGTTTGCCATGCCGGACCAGCGCCGCGATGTCCAGGATATCGAGAAGCTTATTAAGGGGCCGTTACCGGTTTCCAAGCATCCGAGAATTCCCACGGAAGAATTTATGATCAATCCGCCTCCTCCGAAGAAACCGATGAAAAGAAAATCCGGGCCAAAGCAGTATCAGTTCCGGCGGCGTTAAGCCGTATATTGCCGGATACGCCGGATAACTTCATCAGTGGTATAATCCGGAGTTGACGCTCCGGCGGTTACTCCGACCGAAACGGCGTTTTTGAACCAGCCGGCGCGGAGATCTTTTCCGGAGCTTACCCAGTGGCTTTTCCGATTGAGCGATTTGGCTATTTCGTAAAGACGTTTGGTGTTCGCGCTGGTCTTGGATCCGATAATGATCATGACGTCATTCTGCAGCGGCATGGTGCGGATTTCGTTCTGTTTGGCTTTTGTCGTGTGGCAGATGGTATTGAATAATTTCAAGTCTTGAATATGTTGCTGCAGCAGGGCAAATATCCGTTTTACCTTTTCCATGTCCTGGGTCGATTGAACGATGGCGCAGGCGCGCTTGATCTTTTTGATCGCGGCAATGGAGAGGGTATGTTCCTCGTCGATCAACAGCGGTTTGCTTTTCAGGTGGCCGATGATCCCCTGCACTTCGGCATGGTTTTTGTCCCCGATAATGATGATCGTGCGGTGCTGTTTCTCCATGGTGTTTGCGATATGGTGGATGCCTTTTACCATGGGGCAGGTGGCGTCAATGATGCGATATCCCAGCCGGCGCGCTTTTTCAATGGTTTTTAACGCAACCCCGTGGGCCCGGATCAGCAGGGTTTTGTTTTTCCCCCGGACCAGCCGGGTGATTTTTTTAATCCCGGCGGCGTTAATATCTTTGGCCACATGTTCATTGTGCACAATGTCTCCGAGCACTTCGATACAGTCGTGGTCGCGTGCCGTTTCCAGGGCGATCTTGATCGCCCGTTTGACCCCGAAACAAAAACCGGCTGATTTGGCTACATTTATAATCATCGTAAATTTCCCCTGGTTTGTTCAATCCGCGCGCGGCCGGCGCAGTCTTATTTCCGGCGGTTTTAAAGTACCGGTCCGATGCAGTATATATTACCATAGCCCGGCGGTGTCGGCAAACGTTATACCGCCGGGAAACTTTTTCCCCGGCAGCGTATCTAAATAGTAAGGGGTGAAATAAGCATGGTTCGAATCAACCTGATGATCCTGTGGGCATTGGTTTTGTTCTCCGGGACAATCGTTTCCGCCGGGTATTATTTTTCGCCGGGCCGGGGGGTTGTTTTTGCCGGGGAATATGATGCCGGATCATCTAAACCGGGAGAAGGAATAATGAAGCGCGAAGCGAATTCCGAAAAATCGTGTCTGTCGCCGTTACAATACCGGGTGACTCAGGAAAACGGCACGGAACCGCCGTTTGCCAATGAATATTGGGATAACCAGAAGGAAGGCATTTACGTGGATATTGTTTCCGGTGAGCCGTTATTCAGTTCCACGCACAAATTCGATTCCGGAACCGGGTGGCCGAGTTTCACCCAGCCGATTGAACTTACTGCGGTTGTTCTAAAAAAAGATACGGCTTTAGGTTTGTCCCGGACCGAGGTGCGCAGCCGGAGTGGCGATTCTCATTTGGGTCACGTGTTTCCCGATGGTCCCGCCCCCAAAGGATTGCGTTATTGCGTCAATTCCGCTTCACTGCGGTTTATCCCCAAAGAAGATCTGGAAAAAGAGGGGTATTCCGCTTACCGCTATCTTTTCAAGTAAGATCCCGGTGATTATTGCCGAAAGCGCGATATTGATAAACTTTTCCGGATGCGGCGT
>JAQULA010000101.1 GCA_028718845.1 Candidatus Omnitrophota bacterium | reverse complement strand
CGGATTATTGATAAAATCATGCGTGGATAAATTAACCATGAAAAAAACGTTTTTTATTAAAACCTTCGGCTGCCAAATGAACCTGCGCGACAGCGAACTGGTATCCGGTTTGTTGCTGCGAAGGGGATATGTTTTGGCTGAATCGGAAAATGCCGCGGATATTATTCTGTTTAATACCTGCAGTGTGCGTCAGCATGCCGAAGACAGGGTCTGGAGCGAGATCGGCCGCTACGGCCGACGCCGCAAGCCGCAAGCCGCAGGCCGCAGGAAAAAGACTGGGGCTTGTAGCCTGGAGCCTGCAGCCAAAAGGCCGATTGTCGGCCTTTTGGGTTGTATGGCCGAGAATTATCAGCAGGCGGCGTTTGTCAAATGCCCGGGGCTCGATCTGGTGGCCGGGCCGAACAATATTGATGTAATACCGCGACTGCTGGATGATTTGCTGGCCGGCTACCCCAAGGCCCTGGCGGTGGGCAGTCCGCAGCGGGACAGGACGGTCTATAATACGGACTATATCGCGGAAAAGTCGCATTGTAACGTGAATATCATGGAAGGGTGCAATAATTTTTGCACCTATTGTATTGTGCCGTATGTGCGCGGCCGGGAACGCAGCCGTCCGGCGGAGGATATTATTACCGAACTTAGGGCCATGACGGCAAAGGGAGTGAAAAATGTTACTTTGCTGGGACAGAATGTAAACTCGTACCGGAGTTACCGGATCGCAGATGGCCGCCGGCAGATAATCGAAACAAGCAGGAGTTTATCAACGGTAGAGACCGTGGATTTCATTGAGCTGCTGCGCCGGGTCAATGAAATAGAAGGGCTGGATAAGTTTGAGTTTGTGACCTCGCATCCCAAGGATGCCGGGCCGGAGTTATTCAAAGCTATGGCCGAGTTGAGCAAGTGCGGAAAATTTTTGCATTTGCCAGTGCAGTCCGGCTCTGATAGAATATTAAAAGCGATGAACCGGGGATATACCCGGAAGCATTATCTGGAATTAGTTAAGCAGGCGAGGAACATTATACCCGGACTGCGTTTGACCACGGATCTGATGGTTGGCTTCCCCGGAGAAACCGAGGCGGATTTTCAGGATACGTTCGCGTTGATGAAAGAGGTAAAATTTGACGCGGCCTATATTTTTAAATACTCACCGCGGCCGCATACCCAGGCGGCGAAGCTGGCGGATGATGTGCCGGTGGAAGCAAAGAAGAAACGTAACCAGATTTTGCTGGAATATCAGAGAAGTCTGCATAAGAAGAAGATTGCCGATGGCAAATAATCGGTAAGTCCGCACGACGACAAACGCTGGACGATACGGGCAGCGCAACCGGCAAACGTTACCGGGTTAAGCGCCGGCCTTAAGAATAGCAGTGGAGTAAACAGTGAAAAGATTGGTATTCATTATAACCGTGTGCAGTGTAGTGCTGAGCGTGCTGGGCGGACGGGCATTTGCCTATACGTATGCCAGGGCCCTGGATCCGGTGATTAGCGCGATGCTGCAGGATAATTATGGTAAGGCGCTGGAAGAATGCCGTTTGCTGGAGCGTACCGCAAACAAATCAGTGCAGGGTGACGTGTTGCTTGCCGAGGGTGTTTGCCTTACCAATCTGGGGGATTATGCTCAGGCCCGCGATGTTTTTAAACAGGCAACCGCGGAAGCGCAAGGCGCTCTTTTGACCGAACTCTATATCGGTATTGCCGACAGCTTTTTCCTGCAGGAGGATTATGATAAAGCGATCGATATTTACAACCAGTTGCTGACCAAATCATCCGCTAAAGATTATCTGGCCATGCTTTATTATAAATTGGGCAAGGCGCATCAGAAAAAAAGCTCGTGGGCGCAGTCGGATTATTATTTTAATCTGCTTAAACGGAAATTCCCGGCCAGTCTGGAAGCGAAATTAGTGGTCCAAACCCAGGTGGGCGGAAATTTTTTTACCATTCAGGTCGGCTGCTTTACCCGGCAGCAAAACGCGCAAAAGCTTTATGATGATCTAAAAGTAAAAGGGTATGAGGCGTATATCACTCCTTTCGAGTCTCGCGGGCAAACCCTTTATCGTGTGCGCGTGGGGGTATATGTTTCGCGCATGGCCGCGGAATTCATCGAAAATCAGCTGAAAACCCGCGAAAATCTCCCAACCCATATATTCCCGTAAATTTTTATGAAAAAACCCTTGGTATTATTATTAGTCGGACCGACCGCTTCCGGAAAGTCCGCCGTGGCGGTTGAATTGGCCCGGTGCTGTAACGCGGAAATAATTTCCGCGGATTCCATGCAGGTGTATCGCGGCCTCGATATTCTCAGCGCCAAGCCCGACCGGAGCCAGCGCGGCCAAGTGCCGCATCATTGCATCGATATTCTTGATCCATCGGAACACTACAGCGCGGCGCGATTCCGGGAGCAGGCATTGGCGTGCATCCGGGATATCCGGGATCGCGGAAAGATACCGCTGGTTGCCGGCGGTACCGGACTGTATGTCCGGGCATTGATCCAGGGCTTATTTGAAGATACCGGACCGGACGTGGAATTGCGCCGGGAATTACAGCAGGCGGCGGAGGAAAAAGGCAGCACCTGGCTGTACGCGCAGTTACAGGAAAAAGATCCGGCGGCTGCGGAGAAAATACATCCGCATAATCTGCGGCGGGTGATCCGGGCCCTGGAGGCCGGCAGTCAAAACCGGGAATCATTTTCCAATCTGAAAACCCGGACCGAACGTCTTGATCAATGGTATGACGTGCGAATCTTTGGTATTCGCTGGGAACGCGGGGTATTATATCGCCGCATCGAACAAAGAGTCGATGCCATGTTTGCCGAAGGCGCGGTCGAAGAGGTCCGCGCCTTGCTGAGTTCTCCTTTGAGTAAAACCTGCCGACAGGCATTGGGCATTAAGCAGATCGCCGCTTATGTGACCGGAGAGTGTTCCCTCGAAGCGGCCAAGGAAATTCTTAAACGGGATACGCGGCGTTTTGCCAAACGTCAGCTGACCTGGTTTCGCCGGGAAAAAGACATTGTTTGGATCGATGCCGGTCCGGAATTTTCCGCGAAAACAATCGCCGCGCAAATCCAAGGATGCCTATCCTGAGGGTTGTTTTTATCCGCTAAAAGCTGTCAAACTTTGGTCAAATCACATTTCTCAATCCTTTATTTTGTCACGGTAATTTTTATAACTTAAGCGAATTCAATCAGTTGACTGCCTGTTTTTACAGCGAAAAATCTTCCTGATAAGCTTGAAAATTGTCCCAAATATGGTATACTTTACTACCTTTTTTAAGCCGGATGAACCTTTCGTAACTACAATTAATTTTAACAGGTTAAGTGTGAAATACACGAATCAACGCGGATGACGGACGGCTTGGCCGGGATAACGAGTAACGCAAACATGAAAAAACTATTGAAAATAACTTCGGTTTTATTGATTCAGGCGTTTTTGGCGGTGGATTTCGCCTGGTGCGGGGTGAATGCCGCTTATTTAAACGGTTCGGCATCCACCTTATCGCCGATTGTTAACATGAATATGGAAACTTTCCACAGTGCTTTTTTTTCCGGGGTTAAAATTACGGAGGAGAACAGGGATTTTAATTCCGGAATTGAAAAAGAAAATGAGAAAATAGGATATCTTTCTGTAGTAGACGATATCATGGCGGAAAGCTTAGATATAATAAATGCTATAACCAAAGGGGAACAATCGCGAGTAGTGGAATTCGAAATCCATCCGACTGATAAATGTAATAATAATTGTCCGGGGTGTATCGGGAGTCTTACCGGTGATATTAAAAACGGTCGGTCTTCTCCCAATCAGGGCTCACTTTCCCGGAAACAATTTTCTGTAATTTTTGAAAAGATAGTGGAATATAATTCCCGTATAGCCAATATCTCGGGAGGACATCCGGTCAAACAGCTGTTATTTTCCGGAATTACCGGAGAGCCGCTTTACAATAAGCATACTATTGATGCGATGATGGAATCCGCCGCTTTAGGGTTTTACAATATGCTTATAACGAACGGAAGGCTGCTTAATACCGATAAAAAGAGAGAGGCGGTAATCTCTTCGGTGGCTAACATTATCATTAGTTTGTACGGGGCCACTCCGGAGAGTTATGCCCTGGCTACGGGGACAAATAAAAGAGTTCTCGCCCCGCTTTTGGAAAATATAAGAAAACTGGTTCAAATAAGAAATAATAAAGGGTTGAAAAATAAAATAGGATTTGGATTTGTGATCGGGGCTGAAAATTATAAAGAAATTATCGCGGCGACAGAGATCGCCTATAAATTAGGAGTGGATTTTATAAGGTTTAGACCCTTTATCGGAGATATGGAGAGAGCCTTGTCTTTGTTGCAGTGGGAAGAATGCATGGAATATATGTTTCAGGCTAAGCGTACTTATGAAAAAAAAGGGTTTGAGGTTATAACTGCTGCCGATGAGGAAAGAACCCGCGGTCTTTTTCCGAGAAGTTGCTTAAATTGTGTCATGTGTCGAATTATGCCGGTAATCGGCTCTGATTTAAAAGTTTATCCTTGCCCGCACCGGAGCCATGTCGGCACCGACAACCTTGGTTCACTTGAAAACAGTTCTTTACTAAAGGTATTGTCGGGGGATCGGGTAAAACCGCTAATTAGCGATGTTACTTCTAATCCGGATAATAAAATTTTTTGTTCGCCCAGGAGAAGCAGAATAAATGAATTTTTTAATAACTTGCTTATAACGAGAGAAATTGCGCTGGTAGATTTGGGCCGGCGCGGGGATAAGATATTAAATGCTTTAGCGAAATCTTTTCCGGGCAGTATCATCCATGTGGTAGCCAAATCCAACGATAAAGAATTGGAATTTAAAGAAGGTTTGCCGAATAACGTTATAATTCATGACGCGGAAAGGTACAAAGATGAGATTCTGGATAATCCCGATATCAATAACATAATCATAACCGCTTCGGATGGCGCACATTATGAATTAGTCAAACAAGCGCTTTTTGCCGGGAAAGACGTTTTTGTGGAAACCCCGGAAAATCCGGAACAGATGCAGGAGTTGATTCAAATTGCTGAACGTAACAACCGGCTTTTAGCCGTGGGATATGTATATAAGTATGACCAAAACATATGGCGTTTAAGGCGGGTTATTCAGAAAAACAAATTGGGGAAAGTCAGTGAAGTGGAATTAAATATGTTAAATCTTCCGGAAGCCGGTAATCCGGATAAGCGCGTTAATGTTATTGAAGATTTAGTCCCGCATACCTTGAGTATTCTTGATGCGCTTTTTCTCGAGAGGACTAGTGTTAAGGTTAAGGTAGACATAGATAAATCCGGAGACAAAGCGAAAATTTCTTTCATATATTGCCGGGGATACGGCCGGGATATATCGGTGGTAATAAATGTGGATAGAAACTATTCCGGAAAAGAGAGCAACAAAAGCGTTATTGTTAGGGGAGATAAATTAACCGCAATTTTGGATTATCAAAACGGCAAGTTTGAAGTGCGCGATGCCGCCGGAGATAGTGTAAGCGAATCGGATAAAATTCACCCGGAAGAATTATCGACCGACGGTCAGGATAAACCTGCGTTAGAGCTGGAACTGGAGGATTTTTTAAAAACCATAAATGGAGAGCGAGATAGGATTAATATTAACACGGCCGAAGATGTTCTTTGGATATCAGAATCCAGCGAACGGATAATGATGCATAGCCGGAAAATTACCGAACCGCGTGATCAGCGCAGCGAATTATCAAGATTGCTCAAGCAAGAAGGTTATCAGGGCCGATCTATCCAGAGGGGACGCACTTTACCCCATACTTATGATGATCCGGGATTAACCTATTTGACAAGCGAACGATACGACAAAAGAGTAAGAGTGTTGAGTATGATTAAGAGATATCCGGAGATGTCGGCTGATAAGATAGCTCGGTGTACTGATATAAGTGTTCATGAAGTAACGGAAATCCTGGAAAAAGACTCAGGATTTTCTTTATCCGGCCGGCTGAATTCGGCAAATAATGGACGGTCTTCGAAATTAATGGATTCCCGGCTTATCGAACAGGCAATTTGAAATACACGGATCAACGCGGATGACGGACGGCTTGGCAGGGATAACGAGTAACGCAAACATGAAAAAACTATTGAAAATAACTTCGGTTTTATTGATTCAGGCGTTTTTGGCGGTGGATTTCGCCTGGTGCGGGGTGAATGCCGCTTCACCGGGCGATTCGGCAACAACCCTGTCGCCGAATCTGATCATTAATGACGAATCTTTCCACGGTATGGTATTGGCAAAGTCTATATCGTTTGAGAACACCGGCGGTATAAATAAAGAGAAAATTCTTTCCTTGAGGCAGTCGCCGGCAATAACCAAAACTCTGCTGAAGGAATTGATCCGGAAAAAGAACGCCATCGGGTATATGCTGGCGCTGCTGGAACTGGAGCGCCAGGGGGTGGATTGCGTCCGGGAAATTAATGAGGGTTTCCGTGAACTTGACCGGATAAATGATCCCCGGAAGTG
>JAQULA010000100.1 GCA_028718845.1 Candidatus Omnitrophota bacterium | reverse complement strand
GCGCGGACCGTTGAGCCGGGCGGCTCGGTTTACGTTCCTGGAAGCGGAGTTGTTCGCGATGATCGCGGCTTATTTCAAACAGCGCCGGGAAAATCGCCGGCACAGCCCCCTGCTTGACGGCCATGCGGTGATGCGGCTTTTAAAATTACCGGCCGGTCCGCTGGTTGGGAAAATACTGCGGGAACTTGAGGAAGCTCAGGCGGTGAAGGCGATCCGTTCCCGAAAAGAAGCCGAAAAGTTCGTGTGCAAGTTTGGCCGCGGTCTGGCGGCGGAAAATAATTCGTAAGAAAAGGATTCCGGATATGACAGCGATGGTTCCCGGGTATCGGCTTATTGATGCGGACGTGTTTCGCCGCCGGATAGCGCAAGCGCGGGAGATCTTGACGGAGTGTGTTCTCTGTCCGCGGGCCTGCCGGGTGAACCGTTGTGCCGGTGAACCGGGTGCCTGCGGCGCCGGAGCTGCGCTGGAAGTCGCGCATTGGCAGGTGCATTACGGAGAGGAACCGCCGTTATCGGACAACGGGGGCGCCGGCGCGGTTTTTTTTTCGCACTGCAATTTACATTGCGTTTATTGCCAGAACCATCAGATCAGTCAACAGCCGGGGATTCAGCATCCGATAAGCACCGCGGAGTTAAGCCGGATTATGATTTCATTGCAGGAACAAGGGGCGCAGAATATCGATTTGGTTTCTCCGTCGCATTTTCTGCCCCAGATTCTGTCGGCGCTGTTTGAAGCTCGGCAGCAGGGATTGCGTCTGCCGATTGTTTATAATACGAACGGGTACGAGAGCGAACCGGCATTGGCGCTTTTAGACGGGCTCGTGGATATATATCTGCCGGATTTTAAATACGGCAATGATGCCGATGCGCTGCGTTATTCACAGGCCCCGGATTATGTCGCGGCGGCGAGCCGGGCGTTACGCCAGATGCATGCCCAGGTCGGCGATTTCGTCGAAGACGAACAGGGTCGGGCGTGCCGGGGTTTACTGGTCCGGCATCTGGTGTTGCCGCAGGGGCATGCCGCGAGCAAAACCGTTTTGGATATCCTGAAAAAAAATGTCGGTACCGGGATCGGACTCAGCGTCATGAGCCAATATGCCCCGTGTTATCGGGCTTCGCGTTATCCGGAATTGAACCGGCCGCTTACACCGCGGGAATATGACGAATGTACCGAGTATGTGCAGGCGCTCGGTTTCACCCGGTGCTGGATTCAGGAATTGGAAAGCAATAATGTTTATTTTCCGGATTTTTCCGGTAAAGATGTATTTAAAGATAATCGGTAAGGAGGTTGCGTCAACGTGGTTACTATTAAACGTGCGTTAATCAGTGTGTCCGATAAGACCGGGCTGGATGAATTGGTAAAAACCCTGCATGGCTTCGGCGTGGAGATCATTTCTACCGGAGGCACGGCGAAACGGATCCAGGAATTGGGCGTGCCGGTGCGGCTGGTAAGCCAGTTTACCGGGAGCCCGGAGATGCTCGACGGCCGGGTCAAGACCCTGCACCCCAAAATACATGGCGGGCTGCTGGCGTTGCGCGATGATAAACACCACCGGGAACAGATCGAAAAATTTAACCTCGAACTGATCGATATGGTCGTGGTAAATCTTTATCCGTTTGAAAAAACGGTTGCCGCCGGAGCATCCCTTGCGGACGCGATCGAAAATATCGATATCGGAGGACCGTCGATGCTGCGTTCCGCGGCGAAAAATTTCCGTAGTGTCGCTGTCTTATGCGATCCGCAGCGTTATGCGGGTGTGATTGCCGAGATGCAGGCGAATAACGGAGCGGTCACTTCCCAGACCCGGTTTGAACTTGCCGCGGAAGTATTCGGCCGAACGGCGGAATATGACGGCTCTATCGCCGCGTATTTGCACCGGCAGGCAGCACCGGCGTCAACTCCGGACGAAGGGCTTCCGGAACAAATCACGATCAAGGTTGATAAGGTTCAGGCCTTGCGCTATGGGGAAAATCCCCATCAGCAGGCCGCATTTTATAAAGACCGGGAATCCGGGGTTTGCGGGATTGCCCAGGCTCGGCAATTGCACGGGAAAGAACTTTCGTTTAATAATATCCTGGATTTGGACGCGGCAATTACCGTTGTCCGTGATTTTGACGATCCGGCCGTGTGTATTATCAAACATACCAATCCCTGCGGAGCGGCTTCGGCCGCGACGCTGGCCGAGGCGTATACCGATGCGTTGGATTGCGATCCGTTATCCGCGTTCGGCAGTATCGTCGGAGCGAATCGCAGCGTCGATGCCGACACGGCGCGCCGGATTATCGGCGCCGATTTTGTGGAATGCCTGGTCGCTCCCGGTTTTTCCGCCGAGGCGCTGGAATTGTTAAAGCGGAAGAAAAACCTGCGCATTATGGCTCTTGACGGTCTTGACCGGAGTAATCCGGGGTGTGTCCGGGAATGGGATTACAAGCGGGTTAACGGCGGATTGCTGGTGCAGGAACGTAACGGACGGATTATTGATATGACGCAGCTGAAAGTAGTAACGAAGAAAGAACCTTCACCGGAGCAGATGCGGGCGTTATTGTTTGCCTGGACCATGGTAAAGCATGTGCGCTCCAACGCGATTGTCCTGGTTCAGGGCACGAAGACCGTGGGGGTCGGGGCCGGGCAGATGAGCCGAGTGGACAGTGTTATGATCGCTATCCGTAAAGCCGGTAACCGTGCCGCGGGAGCGGTGTTGGGCAGTGATGCATTTTTTCCGAAAAGCGATTCAATTACCGAGGCCACCCAGGCCGGTATTACGGCGATCATTCAGCCGGGCGGTTCGATCCGGGACCAGGAGGTTATCGATGCCGCCGACCGGGCCGGGATTGCCATGGTCGTGACCGGGATGCGGCATTTTAAACATTGAAAAGAGGAACGGGATGACTTATCAGGATGCGGTGCAATATTTAAACGGGCTTCTCGATCACGAACGGGATACCGCGTATGATTACAGCGAAGTGAAATTGGAGCGGATGGAAACGCTGCTTGAGCAGTTGGGAAATCCGCACCAGGCGCTGCGGTCCATTCATATCGCCGGGACCAAAGGCAAAGGGTCGACCTGCGCGTTCATTTTTTCGATATTAAAAGAAGCCGGATACAAGGCCGGTTTGTATACTTCTCCGCATCTGGTCGATTTTAAAGAACGAATTAAGATCAGTTATCACGATGAAATGAACGAAATCCGCGAACGGATCATTCAACAGGACGAAGTTGCCGCTATGATCGAGATCATCAAGCCGGAAGCGGACAAGATTCCCGGGTTGACTTTTTTTGAAATTTATACGGCGATGGCGTTCTTGTTCTTTTCTAAACAAAATGTCGATTTTGCCGTTATTGAAACCGGGCTCGGGGGCCGGCTTGACGCGACCAATGTCATAAAACCGCTGGTTTGCGGGATCAGCAGTATCAGTCTTGATCATACCGCTCTGCTCGGTACGACCCTTGACAAGATCGCGCGGGAAAAAGCGGGAATCATCAAAGAAAACGGGCTGGTGGTGACCGTGTCGCAGCCGCCGCAGGCCTGGAAAGAAATTGTCGATGTTTGCAAGGAAAAAAACGCGCGGCTTTATGAAATCGGAAAAGATTTTATCCTGGACCCGATCGGGCAGAACCTTGACGGCAGTACTTTTGATTTCCGGGGGATTTTCGATTCCTATCAAGGACTGCACATAAACCTGCTCGGCCAGTTTCAATTGGTCAATGTCGCTTTGGCCCTGGCGGTTATTCAGGTGATGCGTTTGCATGAAATCGTGGTTTCGTCGCTGGCGATTACCAAGGGATTGGGGACGGCGCATTGGCCGGGGCGGATGCATATCCTGCATAAACGGCCGTTTATTATTGTCGACGGCGCGCAGAATGCCGCTTCAGCGCAGGCGTTACGGGCCGCGGTCAATATGTTGTTTCTTCCCAAAAAATCGATCCTGGTCCTGGGCGTTTCCCGCGATAAAGATGTGGAGGGAATTATCCAGAACCTGGTGCGCCATCAAAATCTGATTATCCTGACTCAGGCGCAGACGCCGCGGGCCATGGACGTGGATGCTTTGGAAAAAAAACTCGGTCCGTACCAGAAATTCACCAAAAAAACCAAAACCGTTCAGGAAGCGTTGATGCTGGCGGTGGAAAACCTTACCAGCGCCGACGATCTTATTGTAATCGCCGGAAGCTTGTATGTTGTCGGAGAGGTGTTTTCGGCGTTGAAAAACATAAAAATCCCCAATTTAAAGGGGGCGGAATAATGATCGAGCGTTTCGCCGATGACGATACGATTGTCGCGATTGCCACTCCTCCCGGAGAAGGGGGGATCGGGATTGTCCGGCTGAGCGGGCAAAAGGCGTTACGCATCGCCGAGGGAATGTTTAGCGCCAAGAACCGGGTCCGGCTTTCCCGCGCTAAGACGCATACGGTGCATTACGGGGTGATCGCGGAAAAACCGGAGCGCGCGGCTCCGGCGAAAGTGCTCGATGAAGTAATCGTAACGGTGATGCGCGCTCCGCGGACTTATACCCGGGAAGATATCGTGGAAATAAACTGTCATGGCGGAATGATTCCGCTGCGTAAGGTGGTTGAACTGGCGTGCCGCTGCGGCGCGCGTTTGGCCCAGCCGGGAGAGTTTACCCAGCGGGCTTTTTTGAACGGACGCATCGATCTGGTCCAGGCCGAGGCGGTGCTTAATGTTATCAGTGCTAAAACCGACGCGGCTTTTCGTCCGGCAATGCAGCAGCTGCGGGGAACGCTTTCCGAGCGGATTAACGCGCTGCGGGAAAAACTTATCGGTCTTATCGCTCCGTTGGAAGCCGGGGTCGATTTTCCCGATGACGTTGCCGATCGCCGGTCGAAACGGAATTTCACCGCGGCATTGGAAGCGGTTCAGCGCGGTGTTCAGGAACTTATTGCCGGCGCGGAGAAAGGGGTCATCCTGCACAACGGGATCCGGGTCGCTTTAGTCGGCGCGGCGAATGTCGGCAAATCCAGCATCATGAACGCGCTGCTGGAATACGAACGGGTCATTGTTACCGATATTTCCGGAACAACCCGGGATGTCGTGGAGGAAACCCTGATCATGCAGGGAATCCCGGTGCGGATTGCCGATACGGCCGGTATTATGGAAAGCGCGTGCGTGATTACCAAAGAAAGTATTCAGCGCACCTTTGCGTTTATCGAGCAGGCGGACCTGGTGCTGTTCGTGGTCGACGCCTCGCGTAAACTGGGAAAAACGGATCGGGAGGTCGCGGAAAAGCTGCGTAATAAGAAAGTAATTGTCGTGATCAATAAAACCGATCTGGCTTCAAAGATCGATGAGAAAACGCTGAAGGATGTTGTTCCGGGAGCGCGGTGGGTACGGATATCGGCGTTGAAAAAAACAAATCTGTCCGCGCTGGAAAAACAGATCGGCCGGATGTTTTTTCGCGGAACGCTTTCGGCGCAGGATGAGGTTCTGGTAACCGGCGTGCGACATAAGGAAGCACTGGAACAATGCCTGCGGAACATTCAAAACGCCGCCGGGGCGGCGAAGAACAACGGTTATGACGAATGTCTTATATTCGAATTGCGTCAGGCTTTGCAGTCTTTGGGCGTGATTACCGGGGAAACGGTGCGCGAGGATATTCTTGATGCGATTTTTTCCCGTTTCTGTATCGGAAAATAGAAAAAGCGGCCGGGAGCGGCGAACATGAAAAATATCGCTTTGGTAGGATTTATGGGCACCGGAAAAACAACGGTGGCGCAGGAGACGGCGCGGATATTACATGCCGGTTATGTCGACCTTGATGATTGTATCGAAAAAAGGGAAGGCCTGGCCATTGTCGATATTTTTAAGAAAAAAGGAGAAGCCTATTTTCGGAGCGTGGAGAAAAGTGTTGTGCGGGATATTGCCGGGAAACCCGGGCACGTGATTGCCTGCGGCGGCGGAGTGATGCTTGACCCGGATAATATTGAGGCGTTGAAACAAACCGGGGTGGTGATTTGTCTGGAGGCCACTCCGGAAATCATTCTCGAACGTACCCGGGCGTATGCCCATCGGCCGTTATTGAATGTTCCGGACCCGAAAGCGACGATTGAAGAATTGCTGAATAAGCGCCGGCCGTTTTATGCTCAAGCGGATTATACGATTGATACCTCCGCGCTTACGGTCGATACTGTCGTTGAAAAGATTGTAACCTGGACAAAGGGTAAAATTTAAGCGGTATCATTTTATACTGTCGGATAAGTTGATAATCGGCAAGGCGGATGATGACAGAACGCGAGTATCTTATTGCCTTGAACATGGTTCCGGGACTGGGAAGTCTTCGGATCGCGAACTTATTGAATTATTTTTCGTTGCCGAGCCGGATCTTTGCGGCATCCGGCGCGGAATTGGCCGGGGTGGATTGCATCGGCAGCGTGTGTGCCGAACGCATCCGGGGCATGCTTGCTTCGCGCGAGTTTGCCGAAGAAATGGGGTCGCTGCAGAGCAGTGAGATTTGCGCGATAACCCTGGTTGACGATGGGTATCCGGAATTGTTGCGGCAGATTTACGACCCG
>JAQULA010000099.1 GCA_028718845.1 Candidatus Omnitrophota bacterium | reverse complement strand
ACACGGTGCTGGAGAGGTCATTGCGGCTGCTGCACCCGTTTATGCCGTTTATTACCGAGGAAATATGGCAGAAGCTCAAGCCGGAAGGGATCTCGATCATGACCCAGTCCTGGCCCCGGGAAGAAGCGCAGTTCATCGACCCGGCCCTGGAAGAGAATATGCAGAGGGTGATCGATATCTGCACGGAAATAAGAAATCTGCGCAGCCAGAACAATATAAAGCCCAAAGATACGGTCGATATCGGCATCGAAGCGGACAATCCTCAGATCGAAGAATCGGTGCGTACTTACAGCCGTTATATCACCAGCCTGGCAAAAGTGAATACGCTGCGGCTGGTGAAAAAAAACGCGCCGGCATTGTTCAGCGCCTGTGTGTACGGAACCGCCGGCGGCTGTACGATCCAGATGGATACCGGCAGCGGGCTGGATGTCGGACAGGAACGGGAGCGGGTGCAAGCCCAGATCGGGGAAATCGAACAGCATATCGCGCGCAAGGACGCTTTGCTGAACAATAAAAATTATGTCCAGAAAGCTCCGGCGGCGGTGGTGGAAAAAGAGAGGCAAAGCCGGGAAGAATTGCTCCGGGAACTGGAAAAACTGAGGAAAATAACCAATGCGCTTGCCTAAAAAAGATTTCGATAATGTTTCCGACCTGGCTTTGATCGTTACCAATGCCCTGATCGAGGATATCGGCAGCGGCGATGTCACCGCCGAGGCCCTGGTTCCGGAGCAGATGCGCAGCACGGCGGAGATCACGCTGAAAGATAATAATGTGATCATCTGCGGGGTAGGGGTGTTGAAAGAAGTATTCCGGCAAAGCGACCGCCGGATAAAAGTTTCCCTTCATGTCAAGGACGGAGAACGGCGGCGTAAAAATACGCTGGTGGCTACGATAACCGGGCCCAGCCGCGGTATTCTGCAGGCGGAACGGACCGCGCTTAATTTTCTCGGACGCCTTTCCGGTATTGCCACGAAGACCCGCGCGATAGTGGAAAAGGTGAAAGCGATCGACGGGGTCAAGATTTTGGATACCCGTAAAACCACCCCCGGCCTGCGGGCGCTGGAAAAATATGCCGTGCGTATCGGCGGAGGTTATAACCACCGTTTCGGTTTGTACGACCAGGTGCTGATCAAAGATAATCATATCAAGATTTTACTGGATTGCCTTCCGGGCAGCAATGTCGGCACGGTGGTAAGCGCGGCCAAAAAACAAGTCGACAGCCATATCCTGGTGGAAGTGGAAGTGAAAAATTTAAATGAACTGGTTCAGGCGCTGCGGGCGAATCCGGACCGGATAATGCTGGATAATATGGCCCTGCCGCAGATGAAAAAAGCGGTGTCGCTGCGGAATTTTTACAACCCGAATGTCAAACTGGAAGCATCCGGCAATGTTACGATTAAGAATATTTCCGGGGTCGCCCGGTGCGGCGTTGACTTTATTTCCCTGGGCGGGTTGACTCATTCGGTGACCTGCGCGGATTTCAGCTTGAATATGAAATAGCTTTTAACCAAAAGGAGCGGTTATGGACCTGAAACGTTTACTGGAGATTGCCGTGGAGAGTAATGCTTCGGATTTGCATTTGGTGGTGGGGTCGCCGCCGACCCTGCGTATCGACGGTGAATTGGTGAATATGGAGATGGAAAAACTGACCGGCGACGTAACCAAGCAGATGATTTATGGAATTCTGAACGAGGTTCAGATCGCCAAGTTTGAAAAGGAATGGGAACTCGATTTTTCGATTTCCCTGACCGGCATCAGCCGGTTCCGGGTCAATATCTATATATCCAAGGATAATATCGAGGGGGCGTTCCGGGTGGTTGGGTTGCGCGTTCGTCAGCCCGAAGAACTGGGGCTGCCGATGGTGCTGAATGAATTTTGCCGCAAACATTCGGGCATGGTCCTGGTTACCGGGCCGACCGGGGTGGGCAAAACCACAACCTTGAATTCGATGATCGACCAGATAAACCGGGAGCGTTCCTGCCGGATTATAATTATTGAAGACCCGATCGAATTCATCCACGAGCATAAGAGAAGTATCGTTATCCAGCGGGAAGTTTATTCCGATACCCGCTCGTTCGCGGGCGCGCTGATCCATACCCTTCGTCAGGACCCTAACGTTATCTGCGTGGGTGAAATGCGCGATTTGGAAACGATCCAAACCGCGCTAACCGCCGCGGAAACCGGGCATTTGGTTTTGGCCACACTGCATACACCGGACGCGATCCAGACCATCGACCGTATCATCGATGTGTTTCCGCCGCATGCCCAGGAACAGATCCGGATTGTGCTTTCCAATGCCCTGGAGGGGGTTATTTCCCAGCAGCTGCTGCCGCGTATCGACGGAAAAGGCCGGGTTTTGGCAACCGAAGTTCTGATCGCCACGCCGGCGATCCGCAATGTCATCCGGGAAGCAAAAACCGAGCAGATCCCGACGATCATGCAGACCAGCGCGGATATGGGGATGCAGCTTATGGACACCTCGCTAAAGGATTTATATTCCAAAGGCGTGATCAGCTACGAAACAGCGATAAACCGGGTTAAGGATATTTCCCATTTTAAATCGCTGCTGATGAAATCCGGCAAACAATTTCATTGATCGATGCTCCCGTTCGAACTGGTCAGCCCATTTACGCCCTGCGGTGACCAGCCGGCAGCGATTGCGCGGTTGGCCGATGCGGTTAACCGGGGAAATCGTTACCAGACCTTGCTGGGAGTTACCGGCAGCGGCAAAACTTTTACCATGGCTTCGGTTATCGCCCGGGTGAATAAGCCGACGCTGGTTATTTCTCATAATAAGACCCTGGCCGCCCAGTTATACGCCGAATTCAAACAATTTTTTCCGCATAACGCCGTTGAGTTTTTTATCAGTTATTATGATTATTATCAGCCCGAGGCGTATATCCCGCAGACCGATACCTACATTGAGAAAGACGCGGCGATCAATGAGCGTATTAACCGGCTGCGCCTGGCGGCAACCACCGCGCTGATGACCCGCCGCGATGTGATCGTGGTGGCCAGTGTTTCCTGTATTTATAACCTGGGTTCACCTCAGGAATACCGCGGGATGTTCGTGCACCTGCGCACCGGGCAGGATATTTCCCGCGACGAGCTCTTACGGCGCCTGATAAAAATCCGATACGAACGCAACGATGTCGATTTCTTTCAGGGTTTGTTCCGGGTGCGCGGGGATACCGTGGAGGTGTTTCCCGCCTACGAACAGCGGGCATTGCGGATAGAGTTTTTCGGCGACACGATCGAAAAATTATCGATCATCTCGCCGGTAACGCTGGTCCCGGAACAGGTGATGGACGAGATTGCCGTGTATCCGGCCAAACATTTTTTGGCGGATGAAGGACAGGTGGATCGGGCTTTGGCCTCGATCGAGGCGGAATTGACCGACACGCTCAAGTCCCTGACCGCCGCCGGGAAATTGCTCGAGGCGCAGCGCCTGGCATCGCGGACGCGCTACGATATGGAGATGCTCCGGGAGATCGGTTATTGCCACGGCATTGAAAATTACTCGCGGCATCTCAGCGGAAATCCGCCGGGCAGCCGTCCGTCGTGCCTGATTGATTATTTTCCGGAGGGATTTTTGACGATTATCGACGAATCACACGTGACTGTTCCCCAGATCCGCGGAATGTATAACGGCGATAAAGCCCGCAAAGAGGTATTGCGTGACTACGGTTTTCGCCTGCCTTCGTGCCTGGATAACCGTCCGCTGCGGTTCGATGAGTTTGAAAATTTAGCGGGGCAGACGGTTTTTGTTTCGGCAACTCCGGCGGAGTATGAATTGAATAAGAGCCCGCTGGTGGTCGAGCAGATAATCCGGCCGACCGGACTGGTCGATCCGGAAATCACCATACAGCCGACGCAGTTTCAGGTCGATGATTTGATCAGCCGGGTCAAACAAGCGGCGCAGAACAATGAACGGGTATTGGTAACTACGCTGACCAAGCGCATGGCCGAGGACCTGTCCCAGTATCTGCGCGATGCCGGTTTGGCAACGCACTATCTTCATTCCGAACTGGATGCCCTGGAGCGCATAAAAGTATTGTCCGATTTGCGGAAGAAAAATTTCGACTGCCTGGTAGGGGTTAATCTATTGCGGGAGGGGCTGGATCTGCCCGAGGTTTCCCTGGTCTGCGTTATGGATGCCGACAAGGAAGGATTCCTGCGTTCAACTACTTCGTTGATCCAGGTGGCCGGCCGGGCGGCGCGCCATGTAAAAGGCCGGGTGATCTTGTACGCGGACACCATGACCGCCTCGATGCAGAAAACGATCGATGAAACCAACCGCCGCCGCGAAAAACAGCTGGCCTATAATAAGGAACACGCGATTACGCCGACCTCGATCACCAAGGCGATCAAAGACTGGATCGAGGTGGAGGAGGAGGCGCGGGAGATCGTGCGCAATGTGGTGGCCGAAGACCTGCCGACCTATGAGCGGCTGCAGCGGCTGGAATTTCTCGAACAGGAAATGGAGACCGCGGCAAAAAATCTGCAGTTTGAGAAGGCGATCGTGCTGCGTGATGAGATTAAACGGATGAAGGCACAGGTACATGGAAGCAAAAATAGTTAAATTCCTGAAAGAGCATAACCATTGTTTTGTTTCCGGGGAGGATATCTCCCGGAAATTGAACGTTTCCCGCACCGCGGTGTGGAAACATATCCAGCATTTAAAGGAATGCGGATATGAAATAACCGCCCAGCCGCATTTAGGGTATCAGCTGAGCGCTATTCCCGACTTGCTGCTGCCGGATGAGATTTCCGATAACCTTGATACGGAAATCATGGGAAAAAAAATAATCGCCTATGCGTCCACAACGTCGACGAACGATGCCGCCGCGTTATTGGCCGAGAACGGCAGCCGGGAAGGTACCGTGGTCGTTGCCGAACATCAGACCAAGGGCCGGGGCCGCCTGGGACGCGAATGGGTCTCTCCGGGTAACACCGGGTTGTATTTTTCCCTGGTGCTGCGTCCGGATATCTCTCCGGCAGAGGCCGGAAAGATTACCTTGATGATCGCCGTTTCCGTGGCCCGGGTATTGCGCGACAGTTATGGGGTTGCCGCGGCAATCAAATGGCCCAATGACGTGTATCTTGACAATGAAAAAGTTTGCGGTATATTGACAGAAATGAACGCGGAGCAGGATTTGATCAACTTTGTGATCGTCGGCATCGGGATCAATGTAAATTCCGGCAAATCCGGATTACCCGCCGGAGCGACTTCGATAAAAATAAAACGCGGCGAGAAAATCGACCGGATCCGGCTGCTGCAGCGGCTGCTGCGGGAAATCGAAACGCTCTACGGTTGTATCGGCAGTAAAAACTTCGCGAAGATTATTCAGCTCTGGCGCGATTATTCCCTGACCCTGGGGTGCCGGGTCTCGGTAAAGTGGCGCAACGCCGTTCTGGAGGGGCAGGCCATGGATGTCGACGAAAGCGGGGCTTTGATGGTGCGTGACGACCTCGGGTTTGTTCATCACGTGCATAGCGGTGATGTCGCAATGGTGAGGATGGAATGATTATCGTTATTGATGTCGGGAATACCGGCTGTACCTTTGGGCTTAGTTTCAATAAAAAAGTCCGGATGGGCTGGGCCCTGCCGACGGCCATGATCCGGCAGGAGGGGCGTTTTTGCGCCGCGGTGCGCGCGGAATTGAAACGGCGAGCGGGCAATGCTCCGGTTGAAGCGGTGGTGATGTGTTCGGTTGTCCCGGCGATCGAAACGGCATTGGCGCGGCAGATGAAGAAAATGTTTCCCGGTGCTTTTGTCGGTTTTCTGGGGAAAGAAATTCCGGTTCCGATAAAAAATGATTACCGCTACCCGGAGCAGGTCGGTAAGGACCGCCTGGCGAACGCGGTGGCCGCGGTTTACGAATATTCGGTGCCGGCGCTGATCGTTGATTGCGGGACCGCGATAACGATTGATGTCGTTTCCGGCCGCAAACAATATCTGGGCGGGGTGATTGCCCCGGGGTTTGCGATGTCCTTGACGGCTTTGCACGAAAAAACCGCTTTATTGCCGTTGGTGGCGATGCGTTCGCCGCGTCGCCTGTTAGGACGTGATACCAAAGATTCGATGGTGAGCGGAGTTTTCTACGGCACGGCAATGCTGATCGACGGATTAATTGGAAAATTTCAGCGGGAATATAAAAATTCGCTGCTGGTTATCGGTACCGGCGGCAATGTTGGTTATATAAAGAAATTATGTTTGCAGATTACCCGGTTTGATCAGGATTTGACGCTGAAAGGGATAGAAATAGCTTATAAAATGATGAAATAGATAGATATTTGGAATAAAATTCTTATTTATTCTTGATAAAGCTAAAAAACCGCTAAATTTTCCTGAAAATAAAGCTTGCGTTACGAAAAATAATATGTTAGATTCTAATAACATAATTTAGCACTCCTCTAATGAGAGTGCTGATAAACAAGGGAGGAGGAGATATGAAGATTAAGCCATTGGGTGACAGGGTGCTGGTAAAAGTTCTCGAAGCTGAAGCGAAGACTAAAGGCGGGA
>JAQULA010000098.1 GCA_028718845.1 Candidatus Omnitrophota bacterium | reverse complement strand
GATAAACACCGACTCGTCATATACCACCTGTATTTTTACATCCGAAGGCAGCGTCTGGCGGATCAGGCCTAATTTTTCATAAATCTGTTTATTAACGGCCAGGGTATTCGCATCGGCCTGACGCTGTACGCTCAAAGAAATATTATCCTCACCGTTATACCGGGAAATACTGGTTTGTTCTTTTAAGGTATCCAGGACCTGCCCCAGTTCACGGATATAAATTACCCGTTTTTTGCGCTCCTTCTCTTCCTCGGTCATTGAAGGTTTCTGCCCGGTTTCCTGCTGTTCCTCCTCAGAGGTGCGTTCCTTGATCAACAGGGGGACCCCATACATTTCCCCCACCGTCTTGAATTCACCGATAGTCCGCACCAGGTATTCATAAAAACTGGTTTCAATCGTCCCGGCCGGATAATTAAGATTGGCCTGCTTCAACAGCTCGATAACATCCATTATCGATACACCGAACGCGCGCAGCCGGTCCTGATTGAGCTCGACCACAATCTCGCGTTCCCTTCCGCCGCTGAGATTTACCTGCGCTACGCCGTCGATTTTTTCCAATTCGTCTTTGACCACCCGGCGCGCGGTTTCCCGTAATTCCTGCGGCGGCAACACCCCGCCTTCACAGGTAATACTAAGGATCATAATCGGGGTATCGAACGGATTGAATTTCATGACAATCGGTTCTTCCGCGTCGCGCGGCAGTTTTTCTTTAATTAAATCGACTTTTTCCCGGCAGTTCAACGCGGCAAAATCCATATTGGTATTCCAGTTGAATTCGCAAATGACCATACTGGTTCCTTCGCGCGAAGTCGAACTGACTTTTCGGATATTGGAAGCGGCGCTTACCGATTCTTCGATCGGGCGGGTGATCAACGCCTCGATTTCTTCGGGAGCGGCATTTTCATAGGTAGTGACAATGGTTATCTGGGGATAGGTAATCGGCGGAAAAAGCTCCTGGGGCAACCGCGTCCAGGAAATCACACCCAACAGAACCACTCCGGCGGCGAACATCAATACGGCCACCGGACGTTCAACCGAAAACTTTGGCAAACTCATGCTTCGATCCTCAGGATACCGGCAACGCCATGCGGCGACAAACCATGCGGTGTATCCGTTTTTGCACTTCTGGTAGTTGTAAACAACAATCGCATTACATTTCCCGCACTTGAATTTCCGTAATCTGCACCGGTGTTCCGGACGTCAGCTGATCGGTATTGGAAATCGCCACTAAATCGCCTTCTTTCAAGCCGCGGACTATTTCCACATAATCGGTTGATTCATAGCCGGTTTCAACCAACCGTTCCTGTGCCGTATTGGTTGCCTCGTCGATGACATAGACCAGCGAGGTCTCTTCCATTTTTTTCATGGAAATCCGGGGGATACTGATCACACCCGGTTTTTCGAATAAAACGATATCCGCGCGGGCGAACATCCCCGGCATAAGGAAATGATTTTTATTTTCAAGAATTACTTCCACCGGCAGCGTACGGGTTTTATCCGAAAGCGACGGGTAAATATTATTGACCATGCCTTCGAAAGGCAAATCCGGATAAGCGTCGACATACACCCGGGTCAACTGCCCGATCTTGATTTTGGTAACATCGCGTTCAACCACACCGACTTCCGCGTACACGTTGTCTATTTCGACCACCGCCATGGCTTTGGGGTTGTACGGGGTTACCAATTCGCCCACTTCAATATTACGTTCGCTCAAAATACAATCATTCGGGGCGCGCAATTCCGTTTTTCTCAGTTCTTCCTCCGCGGATTTAATTTCGACCTGGGTTTGTTCCACCTGGTGTTTGGCGTTAGCGGCTTCCGCTTCGACCTCCGCCAGTTTCAATCTATTTATCGCGCCGATATTATAAAGTTCCTGATGCATTTTGACTTTCTTTTCCAGCTGCGCCTGCCCCACCATGGCCGATTTAAGTTTTGCCTTGTTATAATCGATCTTGAGCTGTGATTCAATCTGTCTCAGCCGGGCCACGACCGAATCCTTTTTGATCATGTCCCCCTGGCGATAATTAACCTCCTCCACCAATCCCTGGACTTCAAAGTTAAGCTTCCGCGTCACCAGCCCTTTGATCGACCCCATCGTCGGCAGCAAATCCTCAAACTGCCCGCGCGCGACTTTATATACTTTAATCGACAATCCGCGCTTGATCGGAGCTTTTTCTTTTTCCGGGCTCTTTTCCAAATTCATCTCGCGCGTAATCATTTCCGCGTTCGGGCTCGCGCCGTTTTTTTCTTTAAGCCAGCCGCCTTTTTTAACTCCCCACCAGCCGACGCCGATAATGATAATCATGATACCGATCACTATAAATATGGATTTTTTCATCGAACCGCCTCCCAATCACGCATTATTTGCCCGTTTCCCGGCTTTCCGCGCATGCCGCGCGTCACGGTTTTATTATTGAAAATAATTAATTACCCCAACCGCACGGTTTAAAGTAACAATCGACACATTCACTCCGGCAAGCGCTTCCTGCAAATGCGCATTCGCCTGTTCCAGCTGTAATTCCGCATCCATTATATCCGGAACGGTACCGTCATTAATCAATCGCTTGGTCTTAACGATTTCCAGCTGTTTGCGACGATATCCGATTTCATTAATCGCCAGGGCTAATTGTGTTTTATACTTTTTAAACGAAAAATAAGCTTCTTCCGTTTCCTGACGGATCTTGTTTTTCATTTCCTCCAGGTCTTTCAATGCCTGCGTACGTGATATTTGCGCTTCCTTCTGTTTGGTAAAATGAGCTAAATTATCCCAAAAGGCAAACTTCGCGTTTAATGTCTGCGTATCCACATTCGTATCGGTCTTGACCACTTTATAGGGGCTTATCTTTTCTTTTTTATAATACGATTCGATGGAATTTCCGCCCAGGAACCATTTAACTTTTCCCATGAGCGACCATTCGGTGGCTAAATTAAGGTCACGTTCGCTAAAAGCTTCTCCGCTGCGGCCGTAAGTCCCGACCATCGAGACATTCGGCATTTCTTCGCTTCTGATAATATCCTGCGTGAATTTTGCCGCTTTAATAGTATTATCGAGCACTTTAAGTTCAACCCGGTTTTGAAACGCCAGCTCCAGACATTCCGCCAGAGTAATATCAAGATTTTTCCGCTGCAAATGGGTATTGACCATGTCGACGTTGATATTTTCCGTATACATTGCTTTTTCCAATTCCAACCGGGCTTTCGCATACGACTGTTCGGAATAAGCCACCTGGTAACAAACCTGATTATAGGTGGATTGCGCGGCCAGTAATTCGGTCGTCGTGGCGGCTTGAACGGCGATTTCCTGTTCAACCTGTTTAAGCCAGCGCGCCTCGCTTTCTTTCAGCCGGAACATACCGTCAAGTGAATTTTTGGCGAACACCAGTTCATAATAAGCCTTGGTGACCTGAACAATCATGTCCTGTTTTATCCGGTCAAGATTTCCCCGGGCAATAACTTCACCCAATTGTTCTTTGCGCAAGGTGGCGATAAGTTTACCGCCGGTAAAGAAAGGCTGTTCCGCCTGTACGGCATATGACCGTCCGCGATACGGCTCGCTGACCGTGTCTCCGTCAATCTCATTCCATTCCGCCAGCAGTCCGGGATAAAAAGCCCGGCGCGCTTCCCGGACCCGGAGTTGTGCCAATTGCATCTGTTCCTGGGCGATTTGAACCGGCAGATAATGCGATAACGCCGTGTTTATGCAATCCTCGATCCGCACAATATTGGTGGTCGGCAATGCGCGGCGAAGCATCGGCTTGGCCTGTGAAGGCACGGTAATATCGGTATAGAGACGCGTTTCCGGAATTTGCGAGGAAGCGGTCTGGAGAGCACTAACTTCGGTTTCCGCTTTTAATTTTTTATAGGCCGCTTCCAGGGTTTTGCCGGAATCCATACGTTCTTGGGCATCACTGCGGACCTGGGTCAAGCGCGACTGACTTTCCTTGCGGATCAATTCGATTCTTTTTTGCTGAGTAAAAGAATCAAAATGTTCTTTAGCCTCGCTGATCTCGGCATCTTTAAACTGTTTGATCTTGGTTATTTTGGGAGACGGGCCCATATCGGTTTCCCGTTCGGACAGAACCAACTGCCGCTCCGCTTCAGACTGGGGAGTGATCCGTACCTGCAGATATTGCCCGCTCCATTGGGAATCGACCGAATAAGTGTACGGCTGGGTCATTTCCACGCTGACCACAACAGACCGGGTCGGAACCGCCCCATACCCTTTTCTTTCTTCAACGACAATTCTGCGGATCCCGCTATCATTGATCGGGATTTCGATGGGGATATTTTCATACGGCTTGAATGTAACCCGCGCCCCGGTAATCGTAATGATCAGCCGACGCGGCTGTTCGATGGACTGGATATCCACATCCGCAGGAGATTTGGAATGTTCAATGTTTATCAGAAAACTCTGGTCGGATTTATCGAGGTTAAAACTGCGCAGCTGCGCCGCTTCCTGAGCATACCCTATCGACGAGGAAAACCATACCGCACTTCCACAAACGATTCCCCAAAGAAGGAATTTTTTAAACCATCTATCAGGCATTGTACGCAATTCCTTTTGCTAACAAAGCTATTGCTATCCTTATTCGTCTACTTTAGACTTATTATATTGTATTATCGAAGGTTAAGTCAATAAAAAAATCATAAATTTTCATCGCGAAGTTTGCCCGGCTCCAAAACCAAATTTTTTCTTTCGCCGCGATGATCTTTCACCCAATCAAACAAGACCTGCGCAGTCAGCACGTGCCCGCTCCGATTAAAATGGCAGCGGCCTTCCGGGATGATCCGTAAGCCGGCCAGATCAACTCCCCGGTTACGCAAAACACTGAACAGGTCGATCATTCCAAAACCAAAAAGCTGAGGACATTCATCCCTGATCCATGGGTCCATGCTATCATCATTGCTCAATTCCGGAACCAGCAAAAGAACAACATCGAATCCATACCGGGCAGATAAGCGCGAAATCTTTTCAAAAACCCGTTTATTGACTGCCATGGCATCATTCATCCCGAACGCGGCAAACCGATAGGCGCCGGGCGGAAAGCGTTCCGGATCAACCGTGCTGGCACGATCATACCAGCGTTTATTTACCCATCGATACAAAGCCGAACCGCGCATTAATGTCCGATCGATTATCGGCGGCAGACCCGATATCGACGGAAATTCATTTTCGAAATATTCACCGCAACCCACATACATGCGCTCATTGCGCATGTTTTTATTATCGGGAAAAACTACGGCATTACGGCGATAGTCATCATTTAAGAACTGGAACACTACCAGATCCGGCTGATACGCCAGCAGGGAAGTTTTTAAAAAAATATATTTCTGCACCGCATTATAACCGCACACTCCGGCATTGAGCACTTCCACCCGGCCCGGAGGCAAAGCCGCCTGCAGCGACTGCTCCAATAACTTCGGATAGGTTTGCGCAACCGGATATTCCGTTCCAAACGTAACCGAATCGCCGAGAACTATGATCCGGTAGACTCCGGACGGTTTTGGTATCGCATAATCCCGGTCCCGCAAACCGCGGGAATTAATGCGATAAAAACCATTCTCCGTGACTGCTCCGGGAACCAATTCATAACTCAAACCGGGGACTTCCGATTGCCGATGCAGCTGCGGCTTAGCATGCTGGACATAGACGTTCGCGGTAAAAAAAAGTTTTCGTTCATCGTAACGGCAGGATATCTCCAGCAGCAGCAGTGCCAGCAGCACCCCGCCAAGTACCAGGCCGGTCTTTTCCACAACACTTTTCTTATGCATGCAACGATTATACTGTAGTCCATTTTAGAACGCAAGCCCGTCCGGTATCGATCCCCGGACAGACTCAACAAAAAACCTGCCGCATATTGAGGCAGGTATCCCGGAATTACCGGTTAAAAATGGAGAGCAAACCTGTAAGCCGAGTTCTGTTCCCCGCTTACACGGGGTGACGGTCATTCATCTTGCCCTGTAAATTACTCTACAGAGTCTATGCGACCTAACCCGAGGAATAACAGGCGGGCCACCCTCCTCCTATTCGGTCTTGCTCCACGCAGAGATTGCCGCGTTTCACTCTCCGGCGCAATCAACACGCCGCAGAATCGTCACTGTTGCTCTAATCCGCCCGCACGTAGCGAGGGTGGGCGTTACCCACTGCGTTGCCCTGAGGAGCTCGGACTTTCCTCTACGCCATGAATTCCCGGCGCAGCGACCATCCGGTTTGCTCTCCGATAATCGGTTATCGCTTTTTTGGCCAAACAATCCGCTTCTTTATTAAACTCTCTGCGCACATGTTCGATCGAAAAAGAAGAAAACTGTTTCAGCAGATTCAGAGCTTTCGCGAACAAAACCGCAAGGTTTTCGTTTTTGACTTTATAATCTCCGCGTAATTGCTTAACCAGCAGTTCGCTGTCACTCTTAATCACCACGCGCTGCGCCCCTAAGGCCAGCACCCGTTCCAGGCCGATCAGCAATGCCGTATATTCGGCAATATTATTCGTTCCCACCCCGATATACCGGGAAATATTTTCCTCTAAACAACTTTCTTTGTCCCGGATCACGATTCCCACCGCCGCGTCCCCGGGGTTTCCG
>JAQULA010000097.1 GCA_028718845.1 Candidatus Omnitrophota bacterium | reverse complement strand
CGGACTTACCGGTGGAGGTAACGCTGAAATTGATATCGCTCATCGACAATAATAAATACTTCCAGCCGCAAAGATATACCACCAGTTCGGTAATCCGGCTGGCATTATTACAATAGCCGATCGAGGTTATCCGCACATAATCATCTCCGATATCGACCGCTTCCGCGGCGGTGACGGCATAATAGCCGTCGGTCATGGTTTCGGTAAGCGTCCAGGGCATGTCGTCGGTCGAAGGGGTTTCCACAATGGCGCGCACCGCCCGGTCGATACCGGATTCGGCGATAAAAAAAGCTTTTTCCCCGCTTTCCTGATTTCGCGCGATGCCGCTTTCCGAAAGCATTGACGAAAGATATGCGGTGCTGAGCGTAAATAAAACCGCCATGATCACCAAGGCTAGGAGTAAGGCGATTCCTTTATTGTTTTTTGACCCGACTATTTTCATAATATCATCAGAGGTTCCGCAAATGCACCGATTTTCTCATTATCGAACGATACTGCACATCTCCACGGGTTTTCTTTATTAACAGCGTAGCGCTGATAAGCGTAACTTCAGCGGAGTTTGCCGTTTCCGCGCCGGCGGCATTATAATAACGCAACTCAAACCTATCCACATAGTTGGCCATCGGAGCCGGGGAAACCTCATCATCGCGCTTTCTGGTCAGGTCCGTTCCGGGAACCGCGGACCAGGAAAAAGTAATAATCTCATTACTGTCGGCCAATTCATTGCCGTTGCTGTCCTGCCACCAAAACCGGATGGTTTCCGGAGCGATCGAATACAACCGGTAGGCTGATTTTATCTCATCGCACATTTTATCCAGACCGATACGCGCGTTCTGAACAACTTCGGTCCGGTTTTCCCCGACTTCCCAGGCCAGCGCCCCCTGACGGAGGAATTCATAAATCGGATATAGAACCATGGCCAATACCACCATCGTAATCAGAACTTCGATGAGGGTCATGCCATGCTGTTCCCGGACAAAGTTATACTTAGCTTTTTGAATACGCATGTTTTTAGTATAGGGAAACAATGGTTTCAAGAGTCTTGCGCGTAATTTCCGGATGTGTGACCGTTACGATAATGCGCTTATAATAGGTTGATGTTTCGGAATGCTCCCATTTCGCCGAGTTAAGCCGCACGTAATCAACCGTTACGCTGCGCGAGAACAAAGAAAAATCGCCCAGCACCGTACCGGTTACGGTTTGGGGGGGATTTTCCTGCCAGCCATTGTAATCATCGACATCGTCGAAGGTTGCCCGCTGGGATGGATTTTCGTCGGCATCAGTCCCGAGGGCATTAGGGTTAACCGGTTCATCCGGAAAAAGATTCTCATCAAAACGCCGGCCTTTTATCTCTTCGATAAGGTCATCGGCCAGGTCGGCTGCCTGAGTCACCAGTTCCGAGGTAATGTTGGCTTGGAAGCCGATATAAAATTGGGATAAAAGGGGAATAAGCACTAAGCCGAGGATAACCACGGCCAGCAAAACTTCTATGTATGTAAATGCTCTATTTTCCATTAGTTATGTTTATAAATATCAGATTGATTTTATCAGAACCAATACCGGCTGTCAAGCATTTAAAGGAGGAAAAACTTTTCTTGACACCCCGGGATGATCAATGTTACAATCTACTAACAGAACTCCTTTGGATTAAATATGTTAAAAGATTTAGCACAACAGGATTCCCCACGGTTATGCGGCAGAAAAAAGGTCATAGCGGTTTTAGCCTTATAGAATTACTGATTGTAATTGGACTGCTGGGGGTAATGGTTTTTTTAGGAATGCCGTATTACCGGTCGATGCTGAATTATGCCTCGTTGAAGAACGATGCCTGGCGGATTTTATCGGATTTGCGTTCGTATCGCCAACAGGCGATTATCGAACATAAAAATTACCATTTTGTTTTTGATACGGCTGCTGAGAGTTATCAGATACGGGAGCATGCTGCCGGCACGGATGCCTATATCCAAACCGTTTCCAGTGTCTCGCTGGAAAACAATCTAATCCAGGCATCCGATACGGCGTTCAGGCCCACCGGCGATGCGTCTTCAGCAGCAATTATTATCGTGCAAGGGAAGGGTTTCAGCGAAACGATTACGCTGCAGGTCTATCCGACAACCGGATTAGCGGTTATGTCCGGCAGCTAACGTTCGCGAACTGTTTAACGGAAATAAAAAACACCGGGGTCGAGGGGTAAGGGGCTATGCCGCCAAAGATCAAACAAACCAGCACACAGCTTGACCAGGAAATCAATTTATTCGAACCGGGACAAACTTTCGCCGCTATTGATATCGGAACGACAACCGCAAAAATAGCCGTACTTAAGGAAACTCCGGTGGGAACCCGGTTGATCAGCATCGGTCTGGCGGAAATTCCCGATCCCATTACTCCGAACGAAACCCCAGAAGAGCTCCAGAAAAAAATTCAAACCGCGCTTAAAAACGCGCTGGCTCAGGTGCACGGTAAAGTAAAACGCATTATTACCATCATTAATGTTCCTTCGCTGGTGCTTAAAAATATCAGTCTGCCGGCAATGCCGGACGCGGAACTACGCGAATCGGTAAAATGGGAAATGGAACAAAACATTGATTTCCCCATTGATTCGGCAACGATCGATTTTCTGGTCAGCGGAGAGACTATTCGCGCCGGGGCAAAAAATTTCGAACTGGAAGTTGTCGCCGTTCCGACCGAAGACATAAAAAAACACATGGAGTTTTATCTCAAAAACCGGTTTCTGTTCCAATCGGTGACCATGCCGGCATTCTGCCTGTGGAATGTTTTCCAGAAAGCGAATCAATGGAAGGAAAGCGATACGATCGCGTTACTCGACCTCGGAGCGCACACCACCAAAATAAATATTTTCAGCAATAATGTGCTGCGGTTCAGCCGGGAGATCCTTTTCGGCGGAGAAACGATCACCGCCGCCCTGGCCAAGGAAATGAATCTGGCCGCGACGGAGGCGGAAGAGCAGAAAATAAAATTCGGCGTCAGCGACAAAGCGGCGCATTATAGCTGTATCGTGGACTCATTAAAACAACTTGCCGGACAGATTGACCGGTCGTTCGGCTATTATAAGGCCCAATTCCATATCGAACGCATCGACCGGCTGGTGATTTACGGCGGTTCGGCGAAACTGCTGAACCTGGACAAATTTCTCAGCGAGGAACTGGGGATTTTTACCGAGATCGGCAATCCGTTCAACGGTCTTCTGTTTGATCAACGCGCCTTTGCCAACCTCGACGAGTTCGACGCGTTCTTTGCCGTCGCTATCGGAGCAGCGATAAACAGCGGTGACGTTAAGCGGATCAACCTGCTCCCGGCGGAATTTCGCAAAGATACGCGGCTGGAAATCAAAAAAAAGTTATTCACGATCGTTCCGGTCGCGGTTATCGCCGCCCTGCTGATCGTTTATGTGAACCTGGTAAAAAAAGAAAAAAACCTGACCCGGGAAAAAGCGGAAAAGGAAGCGATCATTACCGCGTGGAAAAACGAGCAGGAAATCAAACGTAAACTGGATTTTTTAGAATCAATCCCGTCCACGCAAAAATCATGGATCAATCTTCTCCGGGGGTTAAGCGAGGTCATCCCGGAAGGAGTATGGCTGGATTCGGTCCAGCTGGAGGAATCAAAGAAAACCATCGTACTTAAAGGGGCAAGCGAAAGCAATATCCTGGTTATCGATTTCGTCCGGAAGCTGGAAGCACTGCCCTGGTTTTCATCGGTTAAACTTGAATCGGTCGAGGAGAAAATCAATACCAGCACTCCGTTGACTTATTTTAAAATAACCATCGGAAAGAAATAACGGACATATGGAACTGCCGAAAATAAATTTACCGCCGATACAAACGAAATATAAGGTGGTTGTCGCCATCGGGGCGTGCGTATTGCTCATGGGGATGTATTATGATCATGCCTATAAACCGCACGCCAAGAAAATTTTCGGTTTTGAACAGGACATGCTCCTGCTCGACGACACCATCAAGGTCATTAGAAACATGGAATATCCGAATGCAAAAAATCTGGCGCTGGTCCTGCAAAAAATAGAAAACAAAAAAAACGGCACGGCTGCCGCAATCGCCGTTATTGAAAACACCATGCCGCGGCGCGCCGAGCTTTCAAAAATACTGGAAACCATCACTCACCTGGCCTATGAATCCGGTTGCGAGATAAAAAGCCTCGAACCCAAGGACTTCACCCAGAAAGAGGCCTACAACAGCATGACATTATATCTTGACATCAACACCCGGTATGCCAACTTATTGATTTTTCTCGAAAGCTTAAAAAAAATATTGGTTTTTCCCGAATCGATACAAATAACAACCCTGGAAAGGCCGAATCTGGCGATCCGACTGAACCTTTCCATACTGGCAAAATGATATGACCAGCGCAAACAATAATATCCTGCAACAGGGCCTGAAAAAATCAATCACGCGGCTAGCGGCCAAACGTTTTTCGACGACGGAAAAGATCGTGCTTGTGATTATCGTCGCCGGGGCGCTGTTTGTCGCCAACCATTGGTTTAACGTCAAAATCAATGCCTTAAAAACCCGGACAAAAATCATCGAGCCGGTAGTTCCCGCGCCGGGTTCAAGAACACCCGCCGCCGTTCAACCGGCACAGACAAAAACACCGGCGGCGCCGGAGGGGGAAAGTGCGGAAAAAAAACCGGCAACCGACAGCAGAGACCCCTTTCTGGCCTCTAAAAACCCGGAAAAGCAGCAGCCGGTTGTCAACCAAAAAAAACCGGTAATCGACCTGAAGGTAAGCGGTATCCTCTGGGATGAAAACATACCGACGGCGATCATTAACTCACAGGTGGTCAAAATCGGCGATATCATTTACGGCAAAACCGTGGTCGACATGGAAAAAGATGCGGTCATTTTAATGGAAGACGGTGAACTGCTGGTGATTAAGCTGCACAAGGAATGACCCTGCGTCCGGACCCTCTCCGCGCGGAAAGAAAAACCGGTTTTAAAAATCAGGGGAAACTTCGCCGACGGTTTCCGGCCGGAACGGCGCATATATTACGGTGAAACAAAAAATAAAAGTCGCTCACATAATCACCCGGCTCATTATCGGCGGAGCCCAGGAAAACACGCTATTAACGGTAAACGGACTTCGGCATTTACCCGACTATTCGGTTACCTTAATCAGCGGCCCGACCTATGGACCGGAAGGCAGCCTGGTGGATCGCGTCCGCGGTCGATCGGCACTGGTAATCATTCCGGCGTTGCGCAGAAATATCAATCTGTTTTATGACGTCGCGGCGTTATGGGCTTTATACCGCCGGATTAAACGGGAACGTTTCAATATTGTACATACCCATAGTTCAAAAGCCGGAATCCTGGGGAGATTGGCGGCAAAGCTCGCCGGAACCCCGTACATCGTGCATACCGTTCATGGAATGCCTTTTTTTAAACATCAAAGCTCTTGGAAAAACCGGCTTTACCGTTTTATGGAAAAATCGGCCTCAGCCTGGACGGATAAGATCATCTGTGTCTCGAAAACACTGGTTGAAGAAGCCGTAGCTGCCGGGATCGCCCCACGGGAAAAACTGATTACGATTTACAGCGGCATTGATGTCGCGGCATTTCGAAAAGATTCTTCTCGACGCGCCCGGATACGGGAAAAACTGGGCATCCCCGGGCAAACCCCGGTAATTGGTAAGATCGCCCGTTTATTTCCGCTGAAAGGCCATGAATATTTACTCGATGCGGCAGTTTCCCTGAAAACCCAGATCCCGGAAGTAAAGATACTGCTTATCGGTGACGGAATTTTAAAACAATCCCTGATGCTGCGGGCCCGGCGGCTGGGGATTGCCGACAGCATCATCTTTGCCGGACTGGTGCCTCCGCAGCAAATACCGGAATATATCCAGGCCATTGATGTCCTGGCCCATACCTCCCTGCACGAAGGACTGCCGCGGGCAGTCGTTCAGGGCTTTGCCGGCGGGATTCCCGTGGTATGCTTTGATGTGGACGGAGCCCGAGATGTTGTCATCGACTCCGTCAACGGTTACCTGGTCCCGGCAAAAAACACGGAATTACTGGCAACCCGGCTGATCGAACTGTTGCGCGACCCGAACAAGGCGCAGCGCATGGGCAGCGCCGGAGAACGCACGGCCGGGGAGCGTTTCAACGCCGAAAGCATGGTAAGCGCAATCGACGCCGTGTATCGGGAGATACTCGCATGTGGGAAATAATCTGCTTATACATATTTTTATTCACCTTTCTCGGGGCATACTGTCTTTGCGGACTGCTGAGAAACATTGCGCTGCGCCATCGGTTTGTCGATCTTCCCGACGGGATAAGAAAACTCCACGAACAGCCCGTACCGTTATTGGGCGGAATCGCCATGTACGGGGCTTTTACGCTGACCGTTATCGCGCATAGCCTGCTCCTGTTCAGATGCGCACGCTCCGGAATGCTTCCGGCGGAACTCGGCATTTACGTACGCGGGGTGCACGCCATGTCCCCGCAAATAGCGGCGATCCTCGGGACAACCCTGCTTATCGTTCTTACCGGAGTTATCGACGACCGGCGGAAGTTGAGCGCGCGCACCAAGCTTGCGGTCCAGACCACCGCGGCGATAATCATATTTTTGAGCGGAATCAGGATCACCCTGTTCCAGGATAATCCCCTGGTGGGGGCCGCGTTGACTATCGGATGGATAATCGGAATCACCAATGCCTTTAACCTGCTCGACAACATGGACGGGTTAAGTTGCGGAACGGCACTGATATCATCGGGAATATTTTTCATCGTCGCTTTTTCCGGAAAGCATTACTTTGTGGCGACAATTCTGGCCTGCTTCGGGGGAGCCCTTTCCGGTTTTTT
>JAQULA010000096.1 GCA_028718845.1 Candidatus Omnitrophota bacterium | reverse complement strand
CAGGCCGTACAAAACTGTAACATTATGTTTGGGTTGAAGGAGACCCTGGGGCTTTTGCCATGAAAGAATTGATATCCGGTACGATCAGCAGTCCGTTAGGGTTTAAGACCAACGCGTTACGCTGCGGTATCAAAAAGAGCGAGAAAGACGACCTGGCTTTGATTTATTCGATCGTTCCGGCCAAGGCGGCAGCGGTATTTACGACCAATAAAGTCAAGGCGGCTCCGTTGTTTGTCGGAAAAGAACATTTGCGTAATAATCGCGCCCAGGCAATTATTGCCAACAGCGGCAATGCCAACTGCTGCACCGGCCGGCGCGGGATACAGGATGTAAATAAGGTAAGTGCGTTGGTGGCGCGGAAGCTGGATATCCCGGCAGCGGATGTTTTGGTTTCTTCCACCGGAGTGATCGGGAAATTTTTGCCGGTAGAAAAAATTATAGCGGCCGTACCGGAGTTGGTCAACGGCCTGGCTTTTGATAAAGCCCAACGAGCGGCGAGGGCGATCATGACCACGGACACTTTTGAGAAACAACTGGCCGTGGAAATCAAGTGTAAAGGTAAACCGGTCACCATTGCTGCGGTGGCCAAAGGCGCGGGCATGATTTGCCCGGATATGGCGACCATGCTTTGTTTTATTACCACCGATGCCTGTATCAGCGTCGCGGCATTGAAGAAAGCACTGCGCTCAGCCGTGGATGCATCATTCAACCGGATCAGCGTTGATGGAGAAATGAGCACCAATGATACGGCGATAATCCTGGCGAATGGATTGGCGGAAAACGCCGGCATTACCGAGAGCGGCTCTGATTTTAAACAATTTGTCGCCGGGTTGACCCATGTCTGCGTGCGCTTGGCCAAGATGATGGTGGAAGACGGTGAAGGCGCCAGCCGGGTGATGCAGATTACGGTGGAAGGCGCGGGAACCCAAAATGAAGCCAAACGGGCAGCGGGAAAGATCGCTAATTCTTTGCTGGTAAAGACAATGATTGCCGGCGGCAATCCCAATTGGGGACGGATTCCGGCAACCCTGGGCGCTGCCGGTATTGCGCTGGATGAAAAAAAACTGGAAGTGTTTCTGCAGAAAAAAGCGGTATATCGTAACGGATTGCCGGTGGCAATCAAGCGGGAAGTGCTGATTAAGCTGCTGGAACAAAAATATGTCGATATCCGGGCCAGGATCAACAAAGGTTCGCATAGCTATACTATGTGGGCCAGCGATCTGACCGCGGAATATGTGCGGATTAACACGGAATACAATTGATACGAAGGTAAAAGTAAAAAGAAACCGAAAGACGATTTGCGTGTAACCTTAGTAACATCAAGAAACCGGGTTGTGTAAAGCGAGGACCGGAAAAAGGGTGCTAAAAACCATGATTCTTGAAGCGTCGAAAAAAGTTGATATTCTTATTGAGGCCTTGCCGTATATCCAGCGTTTTAACAGTAAAGTCGTGGTTATCAAATACGGCGGCAGTGCGGTTGAGCAGGCGGAAATCAACCGTTCGATTATCGAAGATATTACGTTCATGAATCACGTCGGCATTCATCCGGTGGTGGTGCATGGCGCCGGGCCGCTGATTACCAAGAAAATGAAGGATGCCGGGGTAGAAGTTAAATTCGTCAATGGCTTGCGCGTGACCGACAAGAAAACGGTTGAAATCGTCAATGAAGCATTAAGCGAAGTAAACCGGGATATCGTTAATGAGCTCAAAGGCCTGGGCAACGAAGCCAAGGGGTTTGTCGGAAAAAACGGCGAATTGATCCTGGCCAAGAAGAAGACGATGCCGATTGATGTCGGGTATGTCGGTGAAGTAACCGGATTTGACAGTAAATTAATGTATAGCCTGCTGCATTCAAAAATAGTACCGGTGATCGCTCCGGTCGGGATCGGGGAAGACGGTGAGTTGTATAACCTTAACGCCGATACGGTGGCCGCGGAAGTAGCCATTGCCATGAAAGCGGAGAAGCTGGTCCTGCTTACCAATGTGCAGGGGATAATGAAAGATATGGATGATCCGGATTCGCTGCTTTCCAGCGTGACGCTGGATCAATTACAATTGCTGATTAAAAATAATGTCGTGCGCGGGGGGATGACGCCGAAGGTCGAGGCCTGCAGTTATGCCGCCGCTAACGGGGTGCGGAAAACCCATATTATCAATGCGCAGGTTCCGCATGCGTTGTTGCTGGAAATATATACCGATAAAGGTATCGGCACGGAAATCGTTAAAAAATAAATAATTAAACCAGAAGGTGGTACCCATGGATGCGCAAAAAGTGATGCAGCTATATGATGACTACGTGGTTGGGAATTATCTTCGTAGAAACCTGGTGATAACCAAGGCTAAAGGCAGCTGGGTGTGGGCGGCCGACGGGAAGAAGTATCTGGATTTTTTTCCCGGGTGGGCGGTAAGCGGGATCGGGCATTGTCATAACCGGGTGGTCCGGGCCGTACAGGACCAGGCTAAGAAGGTTTTGCATGTTTCAAATAATTATTATAATGAATTACAGGGAAGGCTGGCCGAACGTATTGCCCTGAATTCATTTAACGGCAAGGTTTTTTTCTGCAATTCCGGGGCGGAAGCCAATGAAGCGGCATTTAAACTTGCCCGGGCTTTCGGCAATCCGAAACGCAATGAAATCATTACCATGAAGGATTCGTTTCACGGCCGGACCCTGGCCTGCACCGCGGCGACCGGACAGGAGAAATACCAAAAAGGTTTTGAACCTATGCCGGAAGGGTTCAAAAGCGTTCCGTTTAACGATAAAGAAGCTTTGCAGAAGGCCTTAACCGACAAGACTATCGCGGTGATGATGGAAGTGATCCAGGGAGAAGGCGGGATCCGCGTGGCCGACAGCGATTACCTGCGGTTTGTGCGCCAGCTTTGTTTCGATCGCGATATGCTGCTGATCTTTGATGAAGTACAAACCGGGATGGGCCGGACCGGTACGATGTTCGGATACCAGCATTACGGGATTGAGCCCGATATTATGACCCTGGCAAAAACACTGGGCGGCGGGATGCCGATCGGCGCGATGGTTGCCCAGAAAAAGATTGCCGGGATGCTGGCTCCGGGGATGCATGCCTCGACGTTCGGCGGCAGCCCGATCGCCTGCGCGGCCGCGTTGGCGGTTTTTGAAGCGATTGAAAAAGACCGGCTGCTGGCTAATGTCGTGGAAATGGGGCACTATCTTCAGGACGAACTGGTTAGGCTCAAAGGCCGTTACCCGATCATTAAACAGGTCCGCGGCATGGGCTTGATGCTGGGAGTGGAACTGATCGTCAACGGCCCCAAGGCTTATGATTATTGTTTGGCCAAAGGACTGCTGATCAATTGCGCGCAGGGGACCACCTTACGGATCATGCCGGCGATGACGGTGACCAGAAATGAAATTGATCTGGCAATGACGGTTTTGTCCGAAGCGATCGGTAAATGTTAAAGTTAAAGGCAGGACTATGAATAAGGATTTGATTTCCGGATTCGATCTTACGCCGCAGGATATCGCCGAGATATTTCGGGTTACGCGGACGTTAAAAAAGAAAAAATATAGTGCGATCCTGAACAAAAAAGTGATCGGCCTGGTATTTGAGAAACCGTCGATGCGTACGCGGGTTTCTTTTGAAGTCGGCGCACATCAACTGGGGGCGCGCTGTTTGTATTTGGCCCCTCAGGATATAAAACTGGGGGAACGCGAACCGATAAAAGATGTGGCGCGTGTGCTGGCGCGTTATGTCGACGGGATTGTCGCGCGTACGTTTTCGCACGCTTATGTCGAAGAGTTTGCCGAACTTACCGATATCAGCGTTATCAACGGTCTCAGCGATATGTATCATCCCTGTCAGGCCTTGGGGGATATGTACACGATATACGAACGCCACGGTACCTGCAAGGGGATCAAACTGGCATTTGTCGGGGACGGAAATAACGTGGTGCATTCGCTTCTGGCCATAGCGGCAAAAACCGGTATGCATTGCACGGTGGCCACGCCAAAGGGTTATGAACCGGATGCCTCGATTTGGGCCCAGGCCGCCGATATTGCCAAACTTACCGGCAGCCGGTTGACGCATACGTATGACCCGCGGGAAGCGGTTAAAGGCGCGGATTATATTTACACCGATGTATGGACGTCGATGGGACAGGAACAACAGCGCAAACAGCGCCTGCGTGATTTTAAATCATACCAGGTTAACGCGGCATTATTAAAATCGGTCGGGAAAGAATATGCGATCATGCATTGTATGCCGGTGCATCGCGGCGAAGAAATAACCGACGAAGCGATGGAATCGCCGCAATCGATCGTTTTCGATCAGGCGGAGAACCGGATGCATGTGCAAAAAGCGATCATGGCGCTGTTGATGGGGAAACGCCGTCCAAGTAAAAAGGCCGCCAAGCTCAAGAGGTGAGCTTTCAGTGGCGAGCCCTCGCCGCATTTCGGCGGGGTAAAAGTAAAAAGTAAAAAACAATAATATTTAATGTGGAAAAAGGAAGGGTGTATCCGTGAAGAAAAAGGTGGTGCTGGCATATTCCGGGGGATTGGACACTTCCTGCTGTATCCGCTGGTTGCAGGATAAAGGCTTTGAAGTGGTTTGTTTCAGTGCTAATCTCGGGAGCGAGTTTTCTCCCGGGGAATTGAAGAAAAAAGCGGCACAGGGCGGGGTTGCCAAGCTTTATGTCGAGGATTTACGCAAAGAATTCGCCGAGGACTATATTTTACCGGCGTTGAAAGCAAATGCCGTGTATGAGTCGAAATATGTGCTGTCCACGGCATTAGGCCGGCCGTTGATCGCGAAATACCTGGTAGACATCGCGCATAAAGAAAAGGCGGAGTATGTCGCGCACGGCTGTACCGGTAAGGGCAATGACCAGGTCCGGATCGATACGACGGTAAAGATCCTGGATCCGAAATTGAAGATTATTGCTCCGTTACGGGTGTGGGAATTGACATCGCGGGAATCCGAAATCGCTTATGCCAAGGAAAAAAAGATTCCTATTTCCACGACCCAGAAAAAGATTTACAGTATCGATAAGAACATCTGGGGTATCAGTATCGAAGGCGGAATGATGGAAGACCTGCGCAATGCCCCGGATGAGGCCGCTTATATACTGACCAAAAGCCCGGACGCCACTCCCAATAAGCCGGAAGTAGTCGCGATAGAATTCGAAAAAGGGGTTCCGGTTAAGGTAAACGGGAAGAAAAAAGCCTTTCTGGAGATTATTGAAGCGCTTAATCAGTCCGGGGCGCGGCATTGTATCGGCCGGACCGATCTGGTCGAAGACCGTACCGTGGGTATCAAGTCCCGCGAAGTTTATGAGGCTCCGGCCGCCTGGATTCTGATCCGGGCCCACCAGGAACTCGAAAGCGTGGTCCTGGACAAAGACACGCTTAATTTTAAGCAGATCGTCGGATTGCGCTATTCCCAGCTGGCTTATCAGGGACTGTGGTTTTCGCGGCTGCGTAAAAGTCTGCAGGCATTCGTCGAAATGACCCAGGAAAAAGTCAGCGGCGTGGTTAAACTGCAGCTGTATAAAGGGAACATTTCCGCGGTTTCCCGGGAGTCCGGCCATTCACTGTATCGAAAAGAACTGGCAACCTACGGTGAAGAGGACCAGTTCGACCGTACCGATGCGGAAGGATTTATTTCAATATTCTCGTTACCTTACCGGGAGAGATAACATGGCGAAAAAATTATGGGGCGGAAGATTTAAAAAAGCCATGGATAGCGAGTTCGAGCGGTTCTCGAAGTCGATCCATTATGATTATAAATTGGCGCGTATCGATGTGTTTCATTCGATTATCCATACCCAGGTATTGAACGGCAGCGGGATTATTACCAAACCGGAAACCGCAAAAATCCTGCGGGCGTTGGCGGAAATTTTACGTGAAATAGACAAAGGGACTTTTAAGCCGGATCCGGAATCGGAAGATATTCACACCGATATCCACAATCGTTTGGAAAAGAAAATCGGCAAACTGGCGCTGAAAGTGCATACGATGCGATCGCGCAACGATCAGATTGTGTTCAACGAAAAGTTTTATTGTCTGGACGAAGCGCTTAATCTGAAAAAACTGTTGGGCGGTATACTGGACGGGTTTTTGTTTCTGATGAAAAAGTATGACAAACAGCCGTTTATCGGTTATACCCATACCCAGCGGGCGCAGGTGATTTTATTCAGCGATTATATTATTGCCTTCGGCCATATGATCGTGCGTGATTATAACCGGGTCGATCGATTTTATGATTCATTGGTGCCGTATATCGGTGCGGGTGCTTTGGCCGGCAGTTCGCTGGACTGCCGGGATTACGGTAAAGCAATCGATGATTTCTCGCGCATGGTGAATACCAAGCATTGCAAGCCTCGGGCGGTGGAGAATTCGCTGGATAATGTCAGCGACCGGGATTTTCTGGCGGAATTTCTCGGGATTATCTCGATCATCCAGATGCATTTGTCCCGGTTGTGCGAAGACCTTATCCTGTATTCGACCCAGGAATTTAATTATATCGATCTCCCGGAGGAGTTTTGTACCGGCAGCAGTCTGATGCCGCACAAGAAAAATCCGGATTTTCTGGAGCTGGTGCGCGGCTATACCGGCCGGATATATGGAAACCAGATCGCGTTGCTTACCACCATGAAGGGGCTGCCGATGACCTATAACCGGGATATGCAGCTGGATAAAGAGCCGTTATTCTCTTCGGTGGAGGTTATTAAAGATGAATTGAGTATCATGGCGCGGTTTCTCAAGGGAATAACCCTGCAAACCGCGGTAATTGAAAAAGCGTTGCGGGATGAAAAATTGTATGCGACGGAATTGGCCGAGTTTCTGGTCCTGCGGGGGACGGCGTTTAAGGACGCGCATG
>JAQULA010000095.1 GCA_028718845.1 Candidatus Omnitrophota bacterium | reverse complement strand
CTTCAAAAATCACATTTTTTTCTTTAATCTGGCGCAGGGTTCCTTCCCGGATCTCCGGAAACATCGCGGTCGTGTTTTCCAGGTTACGCGAAAAGATATGAACCTGATCGCCCTTTTTATGCACCTGACACCTGAACCCATCATACTTGGCTTCGATGGCGCAGGTACCGACTTTTTCGATAATCTCCCGCGGCCCGGAAAGCCGCGCCGCCAGGGCCATACGGATAGGACAGCCGACGATAACCTTGAAATTTTCAATAGCGCGGATGCCTTTGGAGAACAATATGGTCGCCACCAATCCCAGGTCCGAACAAAGGTTATACGCACGCTCCAGCGGGGCACGCAATGCCGTATCGCCGCCGAACGCCAGGGACAAACCATCCAAAACCGTGGGATCTCCCACCCCCAGGCGTAATTTTCCCAGGATAATGCGTAAAATATATCTGGCTTCCAAAGAACTGACCTTATTAAGCAAGCCGGCCAGAAACTCGACTTTTTTCCCCACCGCCCCTTCACCGGAAAACGCGGCCAGTTTTTCCAGGTCGGCATACACGCTCATAACCTTCGGCTCCTGGGTATGCGTAAGACAGAGTTTTTGCGCAACTTCCCCATAATCGCCGCACTGCTGAAATAGCGCCTCGATCTCCGCGGAGGAAACCCCCGTCGCTTCAACCAGGGCTTTGTGTATTAATTTTTCGCTTATGCCGAACTCTATATTCTTAAAAGCCGGCAGCAGCTGACCCTGGCAGAGATACACGATAACGGCGATTTCTTCGGTTTTCTGTTCCCCCACCGGTTTAAACAGTTCCGCCAGAATAGCGCTCATTTCCAGACGCTTTGTGGTTGACTCCAGCTTTTGGAAATAGCCGGCCAAATTTTTAAATTTCATAATGTCATTGCCGCGCGATGTCCGGAAGCTTCGACCGCGCTGTTTGCAGCTTCGCACGTTCGCTCTCATGCGTTGCTTTTTCAATTGCCGTATCAAAGGAAAACCAGCCGACCGCGTCGATGTTTTTCTCACTGCTGCCGATATTTCCGGTTAGATACTTCATCAGAAAAAAATAAACCGTTTTATCCACGACGGCTTTTCGCTTGATATTCCGGTAGCGGTAATGAACTTCTCCGAGGTCTCCGATAATTTCCGCCTCGGCTCCGGTTTCTTCCCGCACTTCCCGCAAGGCCGCCTCCTGCGCCGTTTCCCCCGGCTCCAGCTTTCCCTTGGGCAATCCCCAGCACCGGTCGCTCTTTTTCCGAAAAAGGATGACTTCGTATATGTCTTCTTTTTTCCTGAACACAACTCCGCCGGCCGAAATCTCGATTGCCTTTACATTCATCATTGTACCGGTACCGTCCCGCATCATTCAGAACCGCGTTCAGCCACAATCCGCCAGGTAGCGGTTCAGCGCATCCCGCCAACTGCTCAATTTATCTCCGGTTAATTTTTCATAACGCCCGGTATCCAGGATCGACAGCCGCGGCCGTTTTGCCGGACGATTAACCGTACCCGAGTCCACCGGCACAACTTCCGCCGGCAAATCGGCGCAAGCAACAATCGTTTTTGCAAATTCATACCAGCTGCAATTACCGGAGTTACTGACATGATAGATCCCGTAAGCCTCCGCGGCGGCGCCGGAAAAAACCGCCGGAAGCAGGCGCTTAATTGCCTCCGCCAAGGTCATCGTGGATGTCGGCGATCCGCGCTGATCGTCGACAACCTGTAATTGCTTATTCTGTTTTGCTTTTTCGATAATGGTTGCCACGAAATTTTTTCCGTAACGGCCGAACAGCCAGCTGGTACGCACGATCAGCGATTCCGGGACCAAAGTCCGCACATATTCTTCGCCTTTCAACTTTGAACCGCCATAGACGTTCAGCGGCTGCGGAAGATCGCTTTCCGTGTAAGCAGAGCCTTTTTCCCCGTTAAAAACATAATCGGTACTGATGTAGAGCAATTTGGCCCGGCAGCTCCGACACCCCTCGGCAATAACACGGGTCCCGACACAGTTGATCAACTCGGCCTTACCCGGATCCCGTTCGCAGCCGTCGACATCGGTATATGCCGCGGCGTGGATTACCAGCCAGGGCGACTCTGCGCGCATAATCCGGTCCACCTCCTGCCGGTCGGTAATATCACACGCATGCCACTTCAGCGCCGATTGACGCGGAGCGCGGGTATCGATTCCCACGACGCTGTAGTCAGGGGCCAACACCGACTGCAGATCTTCGCCGAGCATACCGCTGATACCGGTGATCAGGATCTTTTTTTTAGTTTTTTCTACCATGATCTATTCTGCTTATACCATTCTACCGTGAGGGTTACCGCATCGAGAAAATCATGTTCCGGAGTGAAGCCCAAACGCTTTATTTTTGAAATATCCAGGCTGTACCGCCGATCATGGCCCGGACGATCTTTGACGAATTGAATCGAATCTTTTGTTTTTCCCAGAGCTTTAAGGATAAGGCCGGTCAACTGGAGATTATTGAGTTCATTGCCGGCGGCGATATTATATATTTCCCCGATTTTCCCTTTATGCAAAACCCGGTCGATACCGCGGCAGTTATCCTCCACATAGAGCCAGTCGCGCACATTGCGGCCGTCCCCGTAAACCGGCACTTTCTTCCCTTCCAAAAGATTGGTGATAAAAAGCGGGATCATTTTTTCCGGGAACTGATACGGCCCGAAGTTATTACTGGAGCGGGTGATGATCGCGGGAAAATTGTGGGTTTGACTGTACGAACGCACCAGTAAATCCGCCGAGGCCTTGCTCGCCGAGTAAGGACTATTCGGCAATAAAGCGTCGTTTTCGTTGAACGATCCTTTCAACCGGGAACCATACACCTCATCGGTGCCGATCTGAATAAAGCGCTCGACCCCGGATTCCCGGGCCGCTTCCAGGAGCACAAACACCCCGAAAACATTTGTCCTCAGAAAAACTCCGGCATCGCGTATCGAACGGTCGACATGCGTTTCCGCGGCAAAATTGACCACGGACGAACAACCCTGCATTGCCCGGTGCACGATATTTTTATCACAAATATCTCCCCGGACAAACCGATATCGGGAATCGGACTGAATATCTTTGAGATTATCACGACAGGCGGCATAAGTTTGTTTATCGAGGTTAACAATGGAAATTTTGGGATATTTTCCGAGCATATAACGGACAAAGTTGCTTCCGATAAAACCCAAGCCTCCGGTAACTAATATTTTCATCCATTCCTCCTAAAATCCAAAAAACCGGTTATTTCACCCTGCGCCGGTACCCGCACACGGCAAAAGTAATATCGTCATCAGCTTCGGACATTCAACTCGTGATTGTAACATAGAAAACAAACAGTGTCAATTATCGTCCGAGAGACCGCGATTCATTATCCCGGTATTCACTTGCCCCCCCTCCGTTTCCACCCTGATTTTCCTTGCATTTGCCCGGATTTTTTCCTATAATAATTACCCAAGCATTGAAACCCATAACTGAGCCCAAACGCAAAGGATACAATACGTTATCATGAAACCACCCCTTTGGTCTTTCACCGAGAGAAACGGAGAATTCATTTTTGAAAACCCGGAACGCATCAGCCGCCTTTACTTCCCGCTTGCCAATGAAACGGAATTCATGGCCTCGATCACCCCGCTGCTCAAAGGCGACATCAAAACCGGACAAAACCACTTTCTGACCCAGCCGATCAGCAGCGAGGACCTTTACAACAACTTATCGGGCCGGAATTTCTGGATTTACGTCGATGAACACCGGGCCTGGTCGGCAAACGGCGTGCCCCCTTGTTCCTGTCCGGAAGAAAGCACTTCATTGCGGGCCGGTATTCTGTGGCATTGCGTACAACGGAAAAACACAAAAATCGGGCTGCAGGTCGAGATTACCAACTTTGTGCCTTCCAGCGGAGAACATGTCGAACTCATGAGCGTTCGGGTCACGAATATTTCCGCGCAGGCCGTAACCTTCACCCCTACTTCGGCGATACCGATATTCGGACGCTCGGCGGATAATTTACGCGATCACCGGCATGTAACCAGTTTATTGCACCGTGTCCGCATCGCGAAAAACGGGATCATCGTGAAGCCGGAAATGTCTTTTGACGAACGCGGCCATAAAATCAATCACCATAACTATTTTGTCTTGGGCTGCACCGGAACCGGCGGCCTGCCCATCGGCCAATTCCCGACTATCGAATCGTTTATCGGCGAAGGCGGATGCCTGGCCGCTCCGCGCTCCGTTCTGGACAATCACGAGCCGCTGCAAAAAACCGAAGCGCGGCATCAGGGCAAAGAGGCCATCGGCGCGTTGCGGTTTACCCCCATCACGCTTATACCCGACGAATCGATCACCTATATTTTCATGTACGGCATCACCGAGGACCCCGCGGAAATCGGCTCGATCTTCAGAAAATTCAACAGTAAAGAAAAAATCGAATGCAGCCTAACCGAAACCATCGATTATTGGAAGAAAAAAACCGACGCGATCAGCTTTTGCACCGGGGAACACGTCCGCGACAACTGGTTGCGCTGGGTCTGCGTTCAGCCGACCCTGCGAAAAATATTCGGCTGTTCGTTCCTTCCCGATTTCGACTACGGCCGCGGCGGGAAAGGCTGGCGCGACCTTTGGCAGGACTGCCTGACCCTGCTCCTGGCGCATCCGCAGCAAACCCGCGATATCCTGCTGGCAAATTTTTCCGGGATCCGCATTGACGGAACCAATGCCACGATCATCACCAAGAAACCCGGCTACTTCATTGCCGACCGCAATAAAATAGCCCGGGTATGGATGGACCACGGCATCTGGCCTTTTTTTACCCTGCTCTTATATATTCATCAAACCGGAGACTTCGACGTTCTGTTTGAAAAAAGGGCCTATTTTTACGACCAGCAGCTTTCCCGCGCCGGTGAAACCGATTCGGGCTGGAACGCCCATTACCGGCATTCCAAGCATCTCCACACCAAAGACGGGCATATTTACCACGGAACGATTCTTGAGCACGTCCTGGTGCAGCATCTGGTCCAGTTTTTTAACGTCGGGAAACACAACAATATCCGCCTTGAAGGCGCGGATTGGAACGACGGACTGGACATGGCCGCTCAAAAAGGAGAAAGCGTGGCGTTCACCTGTTTTTACGCCTATAATCTTTATGAAATCACCATGCTTCTTCTGGAATTAAAGAAAACCACGAATAAAAAACACCTCGTTATCGCCAAGGAATTACTCATCCTGCTTGACCGGATGCACCGCCGTCCGATACAGTATAATAACGTCGAAGAAAAAACCGCGCTGCTGCACCGTTACTTTTCCGCGGTAAAACGCCGCATCAGCGGAAAAAAAGTGGAAATCGACATCGATGAACTTATCGGCGACCTATCGCAGAAATGGCAGTGGCTGTTTGAACATGTGCGCAAAAAAGAATGGATCCAGGACAATCCCCAGACCGGGTTTTTCAACGGGTACTACAATAACAAAGGCCAGCGCGTAGAAGGCCGCATCAACGGCTCCGTACGCATGACGCTTACCGGACAGGTCTTCCCGATCCTCAGCGGCGTTGCTTCCAACAAGCAGGTTCGACAGATATTCCGGGCGACAAACAAATTTCTCAAGGATAAACGGCTCGGCGGATTCCGCCTTAATACCGATTTTAAGGCCGCGCAGCCGGATTTAGGAAGAGCCTTCGCTTTTGCCTACGGCGAAAAAGAAAACGGCGCGATATTCAGCCATATGTGCGTCATGTTCGCCAAGGCCCTTTACCAGCGTAATTTCGTGCGCGAGGGATACACGGTGCTCGAAAGCCTGTTCGCCCTGGCCGTCGATTCCCCGACCAGCAAGATCTATCCGTGCCTGCCGGAATATTTCAACGGACAAGGACGCGGCATGTACTCCTACCTTACCGGCTCGGCCAGTTGGTACATAATGACTTTGCTCACCGAGGTTTTCGGGGTAAAAGGCCATTTCGGGGACCTGGTAATCGCGCCCAAACTTATCGCGCGGCAATTCAAGGATTCCGAAACCATTTCCCTGTCCTGTTTTTTTGCCGAACGGCGGATCAGCGTGATCATCAAAAACCCGCGCAAACTCGATTACGAAAATTATCATATCGTTAAGGTGAGTATTACGCCCGAAGAGGTACCGGTTAAAAAGACGTCTTCGCGCCAGGTCAAAATCAAGCGCAGCGACCTGCTGGCCCTGGACGAAAACTCCCACACCACGATTGAACTGCTTTTGGGATGATAACCGAAGAAAACCGAAGGAAGCGCCGGAGTTTACCCGGAACTAATAAGGCACCGCCAGATTCATCAGGGCCCAAAACAACGGGATCGATACTATTCCCACAACATGGGTCCATAACACCGCCCGGCTAATCATCCCGCACCCGGCCCCCTGGTGTAATGAAACCACGCTTAAATTGATCGCCGAAGGCATCGCCGCTTCGATAAGCAGCAACAGCGCCAGAATCCGGGGCGGATGCGCGACAAACACAAACGCCAGCAGCAATAACGGAAAAACCACCAGTTTACCGATTATGGCCTTCAGCATAAACCGCCGTACCGCCCGGCTCATCGGCCCCCAGCACTCGGCCAAAACGGCACCGAGGATAATCAACGCTACCGGCAGAGTACAATCACCGACCAGGGCAATGGAACGCAGCGCGGAATCCGGGATCAGCCCCTGGGCATTGACCCCGACGATACCCATACTCAGCAACAATGAAATAAACGGCGGATTCCATATTTTTTTCAGCTCATAACGACGGGGCCCGCCGTCCTTGACCGGAATCAGCCACTGCACTCCGAAGGTCCAGAAGATAAGATTGAATCCCTGCATGAACAATAATACCGCGCTGGTCAGTTCAGCGCGGATATTCGCCGCAAACAGATCGG
>JAQULA010000094.1 GCA_028718845.1 Candidatus Omnitrophota bacterium | reverse complement strand
AATCAGGTGCGGATATTTTTTATTCTCGAGGATATCGCTAAAAAAGAGAATATTGTGGTCGAGGAACATGAAATGGATGCGCGCATCGGAACGATTGCGCAATCGTATAACCAGAAAAAAGAAGAAATGCTGCGGTATCTGCACGAAAAAAATCTTCTGGAAAATATTCATTGGGATCTTTGGGAAGAAAAGATCATTGACCATCTTCTCGGCCGCGCTGCGGTCGAAGAAGTTCCGGCACAAAAATAACGCGGAGGGAGTATGGACGAACGGAACCAGATCTTAGTGCCAATGGTGGTTGAACAGACGAACCGAGGCGAGCGGGCATTCGATATTTATTCGCGGCTGCTTAAAGACCGGATTGTTTTTATCGGTACCGCTATTGACGATACCGTGGCCAATCTGGTTATCGCCCAGATGCTTTTTCTGCAGATGGAAGACCCCGACAAGGATATTAGTGTGTATATCAATTCTCCGGGCGGCGTGGTTACCGCCGGCCTGGCGATTTATGATACCATGCAGTTTGTCAAATGCGATGTCAATACCTATTGTATCGGGCAGGCGGCAAGCATGGGCGCGGTATTGCTCGCGGCCGGGACCAAGGGGAAACGTTTTGCCTTGCCGAACGCGCGGGTAATGATTCATCAGCCCTGGGGAGGGACGCAGGGAGCGGCCGCCGATATCAGTATTCAGGCGAAGGAAATTCTGAAGATGCGGGACCGTCTGAATCAGATATTGAGCAGTCATACCGGCCAGCTTATAGAAAAGATCGAAAAAGATACCGACCGGGATTATTTTATGAGTGCGGAAGAATCGGCAGCATACGGTTTGGTCGATATCGTTGTCGCGGTGGAACAGAAGAAAAAGAAAAAATAACGATTGAACAAGGAGCATAACCATGAAGAAAAAAATTTTATTGACCCCGGGGCCGACGCCGGTACCAACACAGGTGTTGCTGGCCATGGCCGGGCCGAGTATTCACCACCGCACGCCTGAGTTCATGGCTATTTTCAAGGAAATGAACGATAATCTTAAGTACGTATTTCAGACAAAGAATGACGTGTTCACTTTTGCCGCTTCCGGAACCGGAGCGATGGAAGCAGCGGTGGTAAATCTTCTTTCTCCGGGAGATACGGCGCTGTGTATACAGGCCGGAAAATTCGGGGAACGTTGGACGGAATTATGCAAGGCTTATCAGGTTAATCCGATTGTTATCGATGTCGCCTGGGGTGACGCGGTACAGCCGGAGGCGATCGAAAAAGCGTTGAAAGAACACAAGAATATCAAAGCGGTATTTACCACTTTATGTGAAACTTCCACCGGCGTGGTGACGGATATTAAAGCGATCGGACAGGTCATGCTTAAAAGCGAGGCCGTGCTGGTTACCGATGCCATCAGCGCGTTGGGATCGATCGATTTGCAGACCGATGCCTGGGGAGTGGATGTGGTTGTGGCCGGATCACAGAAAGGGTTAATGATTCCTCCCGGTTTAGGGTTATGTTCGGTAAGCCCGAAGGCGTGGAAACTGGTGGAAAAAGCATTGTGTCCGCGTTATTATTTCGATCTTCGCACGGCGAAAAAAGCCCTGGATAAAACCGATACGGCATTTACCCCGGCGGTAACGTTGTGTATCGGTTTGAATGAAGCGTTGAAAATGATTAAGGCGGAGACTTTGGAAAAAACTTTTGCCCGGCACCAGCGTTTGTCGCGGGCGGTGCGCGCGGGAATGCAGGCCATCGGGTTAAAATTGTATGCCAAAAAACCGGCCGACGCCGTGACTGCGGTGTGTGTTCCGGAGGGAATCGACGGTGAAAAACTGGTCAAAGCCATACGGGATGATTTCGGTATCAGTATCGCCGGCGGCCAGGCCGAACTCAAAGGAAAGATCTTCCGCATTGCTCAGATGGGCTATATGAATGAATTCGATATTATTACCGGTATCAGCTGTATCGAACTGATGCTGGCGAAAATGGGGTATGCATTTGAACGCGGAAAAGGAGTCGGAGCTGCGGAAAAAGAACTTTTAGCTTAATATCTATTCATGATAAGCAGGAGGAACGATGAAAGTTTTGGTCAGTGACCCTTTATCGGAAGAAGGCATCAAGATTCTCAAGGAAAGAAATTGTTCCGTTGACGTGAAAACAAAATTGACCCCGGATGAACTCAAACAGGTCATTAAGGATTATGACGCGTTGATCGTCCGTAGCGGAACTAAAGTAACTGCGGATATCATCAATGCCTGCGGCAAGATGAAAGTTATCGGCCGGGCCGGGGTCGGGGTCGACAATGTCGATGTCGAAGCGGCGACGAAAAAAGGGATTGTAGTCATGAATACTCCCGGCGGGAATACCATTTCCACCGCGGAACATACCGTGAGTATGCTGCTGGCGCTTAATCGGAATATTCCTCAGGCGTGCGCGTCAATAAAACGCGGAGAATGGGACCGTAAAAAATTCATGGCGCGTGAACTCTCCGGAAAGTGTTTGGGAATTGTCGGACTGGGGAGAATCGGCCAGGAAGTGGCGAAACGCGCCCAGTCGTTCGGAATGCAGGTTATCGCTTTTGACCCTTTTTTGAACACAAAAAAGGCGCAGCAATTGGAAATTGAACCGGTAGAATTGCCGGAATTATATAAACGTGCCGATTTTATTACCCTGCATACTCCCTTGACCGAAGAAACGCAACACCTTGTTGGAAGCGAGGCTTTCGGCCAGATGAAAAAAGGAGTGAAAATTCTCAACTGTGCCCGCGGTGGAATTATCGACGAGCAGGCGCTTTTCGAAGCAATGCAGACGGGAATTGTCGGCGGCGCGGCGCTGGATGTTTTTGAAGAAGAGCCGCCTAAAAAGAGTCCGCTGATCGGATTGGATAACTTTATCGCTACCCCGCATTTGGGAGCATCAACCGAAGAAGCGCAAGTGAATGTGGCGATAGAGATTGCGGAGCAGATCGCCGATATGTTCGAGGGTAAAGGAATTCGCAATGCGGTTAACTTTCCCTGCGTGCCCGGAGAGGCCTGTAAGATTATTGAACCCTATATCCGTCTGGCGGAGAAGCTGGGAAGCCTGCAATCGCAGATTATTTCTGGACATATTAATAAAGTAAGTATAAAATATGCTGGAGAGATCGTAAATCATGAAATCGAACCGATTACGATTGCGCTGATAAAGGGATTGCTCGCGCATATTTTGGGTGAATCGGTAAATTACGTGAACGCTCCGGTTATCGCCCGTGAACGCGGGATTACCGTTAATGAAACAAAAGTCCTGGAAAATGAACAGTTCGCCAACCTGATCAAAGTTGAGGTGGAGACCAATAAAGGCAAAAGCCTGGTTGCCGGGACATTGTTTACGAGTAATAAACCGCGGATTATCCGGGTTAACGAATTTTATATCGACACGATACCCGAGGGTAATATTCTCATAATGCGCACTCAGGATTCCCCGGGAATCGTCGGTCAGGTGGGCATGCTGCTGGGCGATAATAAAATAAATATCGCAGCGATGAATTTCGGCCGGACAGCGCCGGGAGGAGAGTCTATGGTTGTGCTGAATGTCGATCAGCAGATTCCCGATACCGTACTTGAAACATTGAGACAGAGTAAAAACGTACGTGATGTAAAATTGGTACGACTTTAATTCGCGGAACGGTTTCCATAACACGGGGAGGGGGAATGAACTGTAAATTACTGGTTCTTTGGGTCATGATAGCAGGTCTGCTGTTTGCTCCGGGAGCATTGAAGGCGGAGCCGGCAATCATCAACGATATTGTTGTTGATACGCAGAATGCTACGGTGAAGATTACGATTACATCCAGCCAGACATTGCAAATCGAAACCTTTAAGAATGAAGAAAGCCCCGCAAATTATATCGTGCTTGATTTTTTAGGAACGGTATATACGAAACTTCCGCCGATTATCGAGGTGGGAAGAGGCGCTGTGGAAAAAGTCAGTTTGGTGCGAGGCGAGGATGCTCCGCTTAAAATCGGTGATACCGAATATTATGCGCTCGATTTCCTGGCGATCAATCTCAACGCCAAAGCGGATTATCAGGTGCGGCAGAGTCAATCCGTGATTGATTTGGACATCGCGACAACGTCCGGTTCCGCCGTGCAGCTTACTCCTCCGATTGTAGTGTCCAAGGAACGCACTACTAGTTCTTCTCCGGAAAAAAAGTATGCCGCGCAACCGATAAGTTACGGGGAAGAATATGCGAGTACTCCGGAATCCGGAGCCGGGTTATCAACGGAACCGACAGTCAAAAAGAAAAAAAGAAGAGGCCTGTTTAAAGTAATTTTCGGCCGCAAGAAAGCAAAAACACCTCAGGAGCCGGCGGTAGAAGCGCCGGTTGAGGAGGTTCGGAAACCGCCGGTGGCGGTCCAGCCGGAGCGCTATGAGCCGGTCACATCTTCCAGTTCATTCCTTTTGGATCGGGTCGTTAATGATACCATCCGGGAAAAAGAGCAGATTAGCGGCCGGATCCAAAGCTTAACCATGGAATTACAGCGGTTACAGGAAGAACTGAACCTTTCCAAGGGGGAAAAATCAAAGCTGGACAGCAAAATCACCGAAATATTGGCAAAGCTGGATGAACTGCAGAGCGCGCTTGATGAAGAGATCAGAAGGCGTCAGTCTTTAGGGGAAAAAGTTGAAGACCTGATTGCCCGGCGTGACGCATATGTGAAAGCCAAATTGGCCTATGAGGCCTTGGCTAAACAGTTTAACGAAGTCAGTGTCCGGACCGACCGGCTTAATATTGAGGTCCAGAGTCTGAAGAGCCGGCTGGATGTGGCTCAATTCGAAAAAAAGAAGCTTGAAGATGATGTCGCGACGATGAGTACAAGTTATACGCAGGCACAAGCCGATTACGATGCTGCGGTAAGCGCGCGTGATTCGCTGTCTGTCAAGATCGAACAATTGACCCAGGAACTTGAGGCGCTGCGTCAGCGGCTGGATAAGGAAACCGAGGAAAGAACCCGGATCTCCACCCAGTTGAAAGGGCTGGACAGCAAAAACAAATACAACAGTATGGAGTTATCGCGGCTTAAACAGTTATTGCTCGATAAAAACGCGCAATTGAGCGATATGCTGCGACAATATGATCAAATGAAGGCGGCATTGGATGCGGCTGTTTCCGATAAGTTTAAGGTCGAATATTCCTATCGTAATGCCAAAACGGAATTTGAGCGGATCAAGCAGGAAATCGAGGCAATGTTAAGCCAGAAACATTAGTAGACAGTTATTGACGGATTTTGATGTGTTGGGGAAAGCGTTAAGCCGGATAAAGTTATTCTTGGATAGGGAGGATGCTACATGAGGAAGCAAACGGTTGCGTGTGTTTTTGTAGGCATAATGATTGTGCTTGGTGCGGCAACTACTCAGCTTTTTGCACAGTCGGTTGTTTTAACTGATACAGAAATCAAGGAAGATAATGCCGCGGTAAAAATGCTTTTTTCCACGAATAAATCTATTTCGATCGAATGTTATGATTTATCGGAACCACCCCAGATCGTTATTGACTTTATGGGAGAGATTTATACGAACCGGCCGGAAGTCAGCATGGTCAATAAAGGGGTCGTTAAACAAATCCGGGTTGTGCGCGGAACTAAAAAAAGTACAGATTTAGACGATTCATTTTACTCGGTCGATTTCATTATCGTTGATTTGACGGAGCCGGTTCGCTACGATTTTGATCAAGGGCTGACGAATTCCGTACTGTTGATTTCCCGTCCGGGCAAGTCGTTGGAGGCTTCTGCGGAGGCAAAAGAAGCTGCCCCCGTTGTTCAGCAATCACCGGCCGCGCCGGAAACCACGGCGGGGATCAACCCGGAAATGAAAAAGCAAGAATCGATTCCGTTGGCTGCGGCGGAACAAGAGATGCGGCAAGAACCGGAACCTGCTGTCGGCGTTTCACTCAAAGCTGAAACGGCGGAACCAGAAACGGTTCCGGAGTCGGCTCAACCAAAAGCAACCTCGGCAAATAAAGTATCTAGAAGGACAAAAGAGGTTGGCGGCGGTATTTCCAAAGGGATTAGCAAATTCGGGGCGGGAATTAAAAATCTGGTGACTTTTGGCAAGAATAAAAAGACGACCCCGGCGCAGGCCTCAATTACGGAAAAACCGAAAGTTGAAGACAGCACTGCGGTAAGTAAGAAAAAAACGAGAAAACGGGTGGATAAGTCCGGCGATAAATCGAAAAAATTGATAGCTGCAACCGGTAAAAAAGAAGTAAAGCGCCGTAAATGGAAAAAGAAAACCGAATCGGGTTCTGAAGCGTCAGATGTTTATGTCGCGGAATCGGGCAGCGCTGATACGGCGACGCGATTAGAACAAGCCCGTCAAATGCTGGCGAAATGCGAAGCCGATTTAAAGACCGCGCAGGGAGAAGTAGATTCGGCGTATGCGGCGGTAGAGAATTCCCTGGAAAATCAGCGCACGCTTGGAATGCGCATCGCCTTGGCACAAGAGAAACAGAAAGCCGCAGAGGCGGATATGAATCAAAGCGTGAGAATTATTGAGTTAGCTAAGAATGCGGCAAATTCGGTGTGGCTGGAATATTCTGCCGCCAAGAATGAGCTGACAAATCTGCTCGATCAAGGCGGGGAAAATTCGTTGGTAAGTGCCGCTCAGAAGAAATATGATTCCAGTAAAGCGGCTCTGGAAAACGCTTTGAACGCAGTCGACCAAGCGAAAAAAGATAGTGACGCAAAGGCTGCCGCCTATGAAACGGCGAAGAAAGAATTGGAATCCTTGAAAATGTCGGCACAGGATCCGGCAAAAGATGTAACCGGTGCGCAGAAACGCTATGAGCAAAATAAAGAACGTCTGGGTGTCATGGAAAAGAAAGTTGCCCAGGCGCGGCAGGAAGTAGCTAATGCCGAACGCGCC
>JAQULA010000093.1 GCA_028718845.1 Candidatus Omnitrophota bacterium | reverse complement strand
CCGCTGTACTGCGGTGACGTCGGGCCGAATAAAGCCACGGCATTGGCCCCGATAGCCGCGGCGATATGCATCGGGCCGGAGTCGCCGGTCACCACACACGCCGCTCTTTTCATGACCGCGGCCAGCTGCTGCAAATTCGTTTTTCCGGTCAGCAACACCGGCGGCATTTTCATCGCTCCGGCAATTTCCCGGGCCAGCGGAAGGTCTTTTTTCGCCCCCCCGACAATGACCCGGGCCGCGGTGCGTTCCCGGATCATATCCGCCAAAACGGAAAAATTATTCGCCGGCCAGCGCTTCATATCCCAGTTACCGCCGGGGTTCAGCAGCACAAAAGATTCTTTTTCTCCGATACCGGATTCCCGCAGCAAAGCCGCGCCTTTTTTTTCATCATCGGCGTTTATAAAAAATTCGCATTCCCGGCTCCGGTCATTAATTGCGCCGGCCTTCACCAGATTAAGAAAATAATCTATTTTATGCATCGTCACATCCGGGGCCGGAATAACCTCGGTAAGCAGGAATTCCCGGTTTTTGGTGCCGTAGCCGATACGCCGCGGGATCCCGGCCAGAAAACCGATCATTGCCCGGCGCAGTGACGGATGAAGCACATAGACCTCATCAAAATGTTTTTTGCGCAGATAACGGATAAACCTTATCTTTCCCCACAGCGAATGGTGTTTTCCGTATTCGTCGTAAACAATGATTTCATTGATCCGCGGGTTATTTTTCAACACCTCTTCGCATTGGGCCACAACCAGGCAGGCGATATGCGCCTGCGGAAACTGTTCCCGCAAAGCCCGCAAGGCCGGGGTCGAAAAAATCACATCGCCCAGCCAGTTGACATTGATAACCAGTATCTTTTTTTTCCGGTTCTTTTCCATTATTCCGTCTTTTCCCCCCCGGCCCGCAGCAAATTATAATACCCCGATACCTGTGCCCAGAAAATAAATAAGTTATCGGCGGAACGCGACACGCGTATCCGGCGGATGGCAAACACATCGCTGCCCATACCATACTTTTCGGGTTTAGTCGCGCAGGCGCCCTGATAACCGGCCGTTGATACTATTTCCTTCAATGCCGGGCTTAAAAATCCGCAGGGATAGCAAAAATAGCGTATCGGGACACCTAATTTTTTCTCCAATTCCCGTTTCGAGCGGATAATCTCCTCTGCCGCCTGTTCCGGAGCGATGTTCGTCAGTTCGCAATGCGTCAGACTATGACTGCCGACGGTGAGTCCGTTGGAAATCATCTCCGTCAATTGCGGCCAGGTGGCCAGGTCCTTGGTGCCGACCCAATCAGCGACGACAAATACCGTTGCCGGGAATCCGTATTCTTTCAGTATCGGATAAGCATTGGTATAATTATCGGCATACCCGTCGTCAAAGGTTATTACCACGGATTTACCCGGCGGAGTTTTGCCTTCCCGCAGCAAACGCGCATAGGCATCGAGTGAAATCACCCGGTAGCCATGTTCACGCAAAAAACGCATCTGACTGCGGAAACTTTCCGGCGCAACGATCAGCCGGGAATTCTCCGCTCCCTGGTTAATACTGTGATACATCAGTACCGGGACCCTGTACGCGCCGCGCAGAAATATAACCGCGCCGATAACCGCCGCAGCCGCCAGGGCCAATAATATTTTTCGTTTCATTTTTTCATTACCGAAGCATATACCGCTTCCACCTGTTTAGTCATGATTTCCAGATTGAATTTTTGCTCGACATCGCACCGGCCCTGCCGGCCCAAACGCATCGCCAGGGTCTTGTCGTCCATAATCCGCATAATCGCGCCGGCCAGGGCCGGAGCTTCACGCGGCGCCACCAGCAGACCGTTGACGTCATGGCGCACGATAGTGGGAATACCGCCGACATTCGAAGCGACAACCGGGATCGCGCAGGCCTGGGCCTCCAGCAGCGACAATCCCAGGCCTTCCTGCAAAGAAGGCATCACGAAAATATCGATTTCCTGCAGGACCTCGGCCGGATTGGAAACCGCCGGCAAAAACAGCACTTTGTCGATAATTCTAAGTTTTTCCGCGATAGCGACCAGATTGTATTTTATTTTCCCCTGCCCGAAAATAAACAACCGGGCATCGGGAAATTCACGAATGACCGCGGCCATCGCTTCCACCAGGTAGGCATGGCCTTTGACCGGGGAAAGCCGCGCGATAATCCCGACCGTACGGTCGGGATGGTTCATATCCGAACGTTTCGGCGAGACCCGAAACGCTCCGACATCGATGCCGTTGGGAATCATCGCGATTTTTTCCTGCGGCACAAAAAAATCGATCATGAGATGTTTGGCCACGGCGTCGCTGATCGCAATCACTTTATCCCCCCACCCCGGCAAAAGCTGCCGCCCAATGTTCGGAGTGAAAAATCCGTGGCAGGTGGTGACGACAGGAACCCCCGTGTTTCGGGAAAGCGCCGCGGCAAGTACCTGGGCAACCCGGGTCTGGGCATGAATGATATCGATGGATTCGCGACGGATCAGCCGCTCGAGCTGAGCATAACAGATCAGCAGCAGCGGATTCAATTCCGACTTTGTCTTGATCGGGATCCGGACATGGGTAATCCGGTTTTTTTCGAACTGGGGGACCAACGCCCCACCGGCGGAAGCGCACCACACCGAATGGTTATGCGCGGTGAGTGTCTTGGCCAGCCCGAAAGTGTACGAGCTTATCCCGCCAAACTCAAGATGCGTGGTTATCAGTAATATTTTCATAAACCGGTTCGTTTCCTTTTTTCGGCATTATCCGGAAAACCGCGTCCACCACTTCATCCGCGGTAATCTGCGTCATGCATTTCGGCTGGGAACATTCCCTCCGATAACACGGCGCGCAGGAGATTTTTTTGTTCAGCACCACGCAGTGTTCCGCCGGCGGCATATGGCGCAACGGGTCCGTCGGACCGAACAAAGCGACACACGGGGTACGCACCGCAGCGGCGATATGCAGAGCCGCGCTGTCCACGCTGATAAATACCCGACAGCAGCGGATAAGCGCGGCCAGTTCCATAACCGTGGTTTTTCCCGCGGCATTGATCGGCTTGCACCGGGAACGGACAATAATCGCATCGATCGCCCCGGCGTCCTGAGCCGTTCCGGTAAATACGATCCGTGCGTTTAATTTCTGCGCCAGGGCATCGGCAACCGCGGCATAACCCTGCGGCGTCCAGGCTTTCGTTTTCCAACGGCTGCTGGCAAACGCGTTGATACCGATCAGCACCTGTTCTTTAGCGTGCCAGTGCTCCGCCAGCAAGGCCCGGGCGTTTTCCCGGTCCTGGTCGCGTATCCATAAATCCAGGCGGCGGTCGGTGGATTCGATGCCCAGCCGCCCCAGGATGCGAAACTGATGGGTAACCGGATCGCAGCGGTCCCGGGTATCGGCAATACCCCGATTAAGTAAAAATCCCAGTTTTTTATTGCGGTAGCCGAAACGCTCCGGAACCCCGGCGGCCCAGGCCAGGGCATGGCTGAACGCATTATTCTGAAAATCGACGGACATACGGTAATTTTCCCGGCGCAGACGCAGCAGGGTTTCGATTACCCCGGTTTTCGAACGCTGTTTCAAAAGCACAAGATTGTTGATATCCGGGCATTTCTGGAGAATATCCTTATATTCTTCCCGCACCAGGACATCAATGACCGCGTCGGGAAATTTTTTCCGCAGCGCCCGCAATGCCGCACTGATTAGCACCACATCTCCCAGAGCGCCGAGTTTTATCACCAGGATGCGGCGGCTGCGCAGTCCTTCTTCGTAAACGGTAATGGTTTTTTCCACCAGTGACTGCAGAGTAAAGGTTTTCTCGACTTTTTTCCGTAAATTATCAACGCAGCGCTGTGCCGTTTCCCGCTCGCGCAGCATGCGGATAATCGCCTGAGAGAGAGCGTTAGGATCGGCCGGCTCCACCAGCAGTCCTTCACGGCCGTCTTCGATGATCTCGACAATCCCGCCTACGGCGGTGGCGACAACCGGAATCCCGACCGCCCCGGCCTCGATAATCACTCGGCCGAAGGCTTCTTCCGTGGTTGTAGCCATAACCACCACATCCAGTCCGCGCAACGACGCCGGAATATTATCGCAGGTTCCGCAAAACTGCACCCGGTGCTTCATATTAAGCCGGGCAACCATATCGACCAGTTCTTGGCGGTAATTCCGCCGCTGCGGCGGAGCATCGCCGATAATTACGGCCCGGCAGCGGGGAAACTCGTTAAACACGTTGGGCAGGGCCTTTAAAAAATGCACATGGCCTTTAAGCGGAGTAATCCGTCCGATAATCCCGACCACCTGTTCTTTTTTATGCTGCGGCAGCGGCCCCCGGAAAACAAAACGCTGCAAATCAACACCGCGATACACCAGGCGGATCTTTTCCTTCGCCACTTTAAAATCATTCACCATATGCGCGCCGATAATATTGCTGATCACGATCACCCGGTCGGCCCAGCCCATCACACTGCTGAAGAAATGATTGCTGTAATAACCGTGGCAGGTGGTTATGAAGAAGGCCCGCGACCACCGGGTAGCCAGGAAGGAAATCCATGCCGGAACCCGGCTGCGCGCGTGCACAATATCGACATGTTCGGCGGAAATGATTTTTGCCACTCTGAACGCGCACCACGCCATGTGGATCAAAGATTTTTTATGCACGGGAAGGGTGATATGCCCGGCACCCGCGGCAATAAGCTTTTCCACCAGGCGGCCTCCGGCGGAAATTACCACGGCCTGATGGCCGCGGCGGACCAGCTCCGCCGCCAAATCGACCGTCCCGGTTTCCACTCCTCCGCTTTCCAGCTGAGGAAGAATTTGTAACACTTTCACGTGCGGCTACCTCCACGAATATCGGACGCGGCACAGGACTTCCGCGCCGGGTTATTTCAATATTTTCTCCCGGATAATTACATCCAGTCTTTTCCACTCTTCCAGCGATTTGAACCGGGACGGATTCCGGCGGCACGATTGCAAGGCATCGTATAAAGTCCCGGATTTTGCCCGGAGTATCCGGTGCCGGGCCTGCAGTTTATTCAGGAACACTTCGTGCCGGGTTCGCTTATCCGCCTTTTTCCGGAGCAGGTCAAAAACCACCACCGGATTTCCCGACGACGCGGCTTCGGATACCATCGAAATACTTTCTCCGGTTACCACGGTCATACTGCTCATGCCCAGGATCCCTCCGACGGCGCTGGAAATATTATTTTCGTTCGGAAACACCTTCAACCCGCAGCGGGAGTAACCGTCCAGAGCGGCATGTAAAAGACGATCTATTTCCGGAGGAGTACGCCGCGAGGTAGTCAGCAAAATCCGGGCGTCATGGTCATCGGCAAATTTTTTCACTTGTTCGATCAGCGCGCCAATCGCTTCCGGGGCCATGCGATACTCTTTCGAATCACCCCCGATAAGCAATCCGATCACCGGCCGGTCGGTTTTCACACCGGCTGCGGCGCGTAATTGCCCCGCCTGCTCGTTAAGATATTCCGGAGTAATCAGGTTCAACGCTCCTTCGGTGACAAAAACATTCCGGCCAAAACGGGGAGAATCATGATAAGGAATTACCGACAACGTAAACTGCCGCGCCGGAAAAGGAGCCGGTTTCATAATACTGATGGTTTTCGATAGATTTTCCCGCGCCAGCAAAAGGGCCACGCCGCGGGTGGCAGCTCCGCAGCAGACGACAATATCCGAATACATATTTTCCAATTTTTGGTAGCAATCCGGGGTCAAAACCCGCCGCAGGCAGGACAGGGGAATAAAGGGTCCGCAGCAGAGCATCGCCACGGTAAACAGGCTGCGCAGCCGGGGATTTTTAAAAGTTACCGCCAACTCGATAACTTTAACCGGCTTAGTCTGGCGCGCGATAGACGCCGCAACGGCCTGGGCCTGGCGAAGATGGCCGGCCTTACCGTCGGTAAGCAGGACAACCGTACGGGCCTTGGTATGGCGCCAGCGCCGGTTAACCCACAGCCATTGTTCCGGATTACCGCCGATATAACGCTCCAAAAGATCGCGGTAGCGCAGCATTGCCTGTTCAATCTCATTTTCCGAAGCGCTCGCCCCGTTCATAATCGGTTTTTCAATAACCAGATGATGCTTCTCTCCCCGCCGCATATTAAATGCCGGGATCATGATCGCTCCCGTCCGCGCCGCGATACGGAACGCGCCGTCAGCCATATAAATCGGCCGCCCGAAAAAGTTCATTTCCATCCCCTGCCGCCCGCTCTGGTCGCCCAATATCCCCACCACGCCGTTTTTTCTTAATTCTTTGATTATCTCGCGCATGGCAATGCCTTTATCGACAATAATCCGGCCGGTCATCCGGCGGTGCCGGTTGATAAGATCGTTCCAGAACTGCGGTTTTTGCCTGCGGCCCAGCGCGACCATGGCGTGGCCGTTGATCGTCGCCGGAATCGAAGCGATTTCCCAATTCCCGAAATGCGCGGTAACAAACAGGATTCCTTTGTTGTTTTTTTGCGCCGCCTGAAAATAATCGAAATTCTCGACCTCGATCCACTGCCGGCAGTACTCCGCGTCCAGCCGGTTCATCATCAGCAGTTCGATGAAATTAAGCGCCAGGTTGTTAAAAACCGCCTTTATTATCGTATCCCGAGCGGCCTGGTCATAACGCTCGCCGAATGCCGCTTTAAGATTGGCATTTGCCGTGCGCCGCCGTTTTCCGGCCAGGTAATACCCGGCCTTGCCGCAAAACCGGGCAATAGCGTACAATGATTTTATCGGCAGCACTTTCGATAAAAAAACAATGATGCTAAGCGGAAAATAGAGTATGTATTCGGTTATTGAAGATATTTTCATCACTTTCCAATTCCAATTCAATGTGTAAAACTAAAACTTCCACCGCCGGAGCGGCCGGACCTAATGCCTGCCGCAGCCGCGGTTCGTCTTTGGCCGTGGTAACGATCACTTCAATGCCCTGCTCCCGGCATTGACCAAAT